>NZ_KI914938.1:246317-255566 GCF_000520575.1 Arthrobacter sp. I3 | reverse complement strand
CCCGACGTCGATCAGCCGCCGCTCGGCATGCCAGTCCAGCTGCTTGCAGCCTGCCACCGTGACCGACGGCGCCCGCTCGACCGCACGGAGGAGTTCGGCCAGGGCCTCGGGCGCCGGTGCGGCGTCGTCGTGCAGCAGCCAGATCCAGTCGGTGCCCGGCGCCGTGGCGGCGGAGCCCTCCGCAGGCCACGGCGCCAGGGCCTTGAGCCCGGCCATGACGGCTCCGCCCATGCCGGACCTGGGCTGGTCGAAGACTGTGACGTTGGCCTTGCCCAGTTCCTGTTCAAGGAGGGCGGCAGAGTGGTCGCGGGATCCGGTGTCGACACCGATCACGGCGTCGGCGGGCCGTGTTTGGGCCGCCAGCGCCGCGAGGGTCCTGGGGAGAAAATCACCGCCGTCGTGGGAGACCACGACGGCGGTGACTCGTACTTCTTGAAGAATTAGACTGCTCGCTTCCTAAGCCGGCGCCGCTCGCGCTCGGAGAGGCCTCCCCAGATCCCGAAGCGCTCGTCGTTGGACAAGGCGTACTCGAGGCACTGGGAACGCACGTTGCAGGCGCCGCAGACTTTCTTGGCGTCGCGGGTGGAGCCGCCCTTTTCGGGGAAGAAGGCTTCGGGATCAGTCTGGGCGCACAGGGCATCGGTCTGCCAGCCGAGCTCGCCCTCGTCGTCGAAGTCCTGCCGGGACGGCAGTCCGATCCAGACTGGCTGCCCGGCAGTGCCGGAACCGGGCGAATGGAGCTCCATCGGCGGGTCGAGGGGATCGGTGTCATGATCCGGGCCGGACAGGAGCTCGTCGTGCGCTGCGAGGAAGGCCGTGGCGGCCTCCTGCAGGGAATCCTTGGTGTGTTCGTTATAGCGGTCAGCTGCGTCCGGATCCGCCGGATCTACGTACCAGTCAGTCGGCACGCCGCGTGACCGGTATTTCGCCGTGGCCTGGCCGGCAACTACAGCATCTTCATGGATACGCTCTGCTAGCCCCATGGCGTCCCCCTCCTGATTTGCAGCCACTGCAAGACCCCCTTGGACACTCGGTTGAGTGCCGGTTTTTGTGCAGTGGCTTTAGATAACTAATTACACGCGTGTAAGTATCCGGGAGTCAAGCCACGGCGGAGATAATAATCAACTTGATACACAAAGTGGAGGCACGCCACGCCCGGAATTTTTTCGCCTCTCCCGCGAGAACCCGCGGAATAATCAGGGTACTGAGCACTTTTGGGGCTTTTCATTGAATTTTCGGGAAATTTTCCCGCGCCCTGCGCGGACCCCGCCGAACGCGGGGGCCGCCGGGGTGACGGACGTCACGGAGCCGGGGGCTGATTGGCCGTGACAACAGCCGTGGCAAGATGAGGGCATGAGCATTCCGGCAATCGACCTGATGACAGCGCTGCGCTCCGGCCAGGCCACGGCGCCCCGGCTGACCTGGTACGGCCCCGATGCGGAACGGGTTGAGCTCTCTGGCCGCGTGCTGGACAACTGGGTCGCGAAGACTTCCAACCTGCTGCAGGACGAACTCGACGCCGAACCGGGCATGCGGCTGCGCCTGGACCTGCCCGCGCACTGGAAGTCGGTGATCCTGGCCCTCGCGGCCTGGCAGCTTGGCATGGAAGTGGTCTTCGACGACGCGGAGGCGGACCTGCTGGCCACCGCGGACCCGGGTCCGGGCGCTGCCGCGGGCGGGTTCGACGCCGTCCTGGCCGTGTCGTTGCCGGCACTGGCCATGCGGTGGACGGGTGAACTGCCCAGCGGCGTCCTCGACTATGCCGCCGAGGTCCGCTCCCACGGCGACATTTTCATGCCCCACGTGGATCCGGAGGCGGAACGTCTCGCGGTCCGCACCTCCGACGGCGCAGTCCATGCACACGGGGCGCTCCTGGACGGTTTTGCCACGGCCCAGGACCCCGGACTGCGGCTGCTGGTTCCGGCGGCCGACGGCCTCGAAACCGTCCTTGCGCAGTCATTGGGAACCTGGAAGGCCGACGGTTCCGTGGTCCTGGTGCACCCCGAGGTAGAGGTGACCGGCAAACTGCGGGACGCCGAGCGCATCAGCGGGCGCTGATCCCCTGGCACTGACTTCCGGGAGGGCGGTTCCTTAGGCCGGCGGGCCGGGCAATTCGGGATCGTTGACGGATTCCCTGACGGCCGACGTGGCAACGGGCTGGGAGTGCGGGTGCCGTTCGATGATCTCGTGGTCGTGCGAGAACTCCGGCTCTGCGTCGAGTTCCTGGTTGAACACCAGGAAGCGGTAGGCAAAGAACCGGACCACGGTCGCGACCAGGATGCCGACCACCCCGGCCAGGAAGAGCATGTTCTTGTCGGTGACTCCCAAGCCGTACTTCGCGACGGCGGTCAGGCCGGTGGAGATGCCGATGCCGATCCCGTTGATGATGAGGAACATCACGAACTCGCGCAGCACGTTGGCCTGCCGGCGGTGCCGGAACGTCCAAAAACGGTTCGCAACCCAGGAAAAGACCGTCGCCACGCTGGCCCCGAAGAAGCGGGCCTTGGCCTCGCTGTCGGTCATGGGACCGTGCATCAGGTAAAACGTCAGTCCGTTGTCGATGACGAACGCGATGCCGCCGACGGCACCGAACTTGGCCACTTCGCGCCAGAACAGCGAGGCAAGCCCGCGCATGCGCTCGTTAAGTGTAGTAATCATGACCCTCCGTGGCCTTCTGGAACTGTCGGCCATTGGGCCAAACGCCCATTTTAGCGCCGTTTCCCGGGAGTCCGCCCGCAGCGGCCGCTCAGACGGCTCCCTGCGCACCCGGCGGCGGGCGCCGGGCGCGCGGGTGCGAAACCCCCGTCCCGGCACGGTTCCCGCGCTTGCCAATCCCCAAAAGCCGGGTTCCCGTGAGGTTTTCGGTAGGCTGGGACTTGTGACTTTTCCTGTAATCGGTGTTGTTGGCGGCGGCCAGCTTGCCCGCATGATGGCCCCTGCCGCGACCGCCCTGGGCTTTGAGCTCCGTGTTCTCGCCGAAGGCGAGGACGTCTCCGCAGTCTCTGCCGTGGCTAACGCCCCGGTCGGCGACTACAAGGACCTGGAGCATCTGCTCGAGTTCTCCCGCGGCCTCGACGTCCTGACCTTCGACCACGAACACGTCCCCACGGCGCACCTGCGGTCCTTGATCGATGCCGGCGTGAACGTCCATCCCGGCCCGGATGCCCTGGTCAACGCCCAGGACAAACTGGTGATGCGCGCCGCGATCGACCGGCTCGAGCTTCCGAACCCCACGTGGGCCTCCGTCGCCAATGTCGCGGACCTCGTCGCCTTCGGCGAGCAGACCGGCTGGCCGGTGGTGTTGAAAATGCCCCGCGGCGGCTACGACGGCAAGGGCGTGCGCATCGTTTCCTCGGCCGAGGACGCGGCGGCCTCCGCCGACTGGTTCGAGGCCATGTCCCCCCTGCTGGCCGAAGCCAAGGTGGAATTCAGCCGCGAGCTCTCGGCCATGGTCGCGAGAACGCCGGACGGTGAAACACGGGCATGGCCGGTAGTGCACACCATCCAGGTCGACGGGGTGTGCGATGAAGTCATTGCCCCGGCCCTGGACATCTCCATCGATGTTGCCGCAGCCGCGGAA
Organism: Arthrobacter sp. I3; assembly: GCF_000520575.1. Lineage (NCBI taxonomy): Bacteria > Bacillati > Actinomycetota > Actinomycetes > Micrococcales > Micrococcaceae > Arthrobacter > Arthrobacter sp. I3. Next base: position 251,986 of record NZ_KI914938.1, on the reverse strand, counting down.
AACGCCGCGGTCCGGATCGCCGGCGAACTCGGCGTGACCGGTGTCATGGCCGTCGAACTCTTCGAGACCCCGGGCGTGGGCGCAGGCTTCCTGATCAATGAACTCGCCATGCGCCCGCACAATACCGGGCACTGGACCCAGGACGGCTCGGTGACCAGCCAGTTCGAGCAGCACCTGCGGGCCATCCTGAACCTGCCCCTGGGCGCCACTGACCTGCTGGGGCCCGTCGTGGTGATGAAGAACTTCCTCGGCGGCGCCAACCAGGACCTCTATTCCGCCTTCCCCGCCGCCCTCGCGAGCGAGCCGGCCGCGAAGGTGCACTGCTACGGCAAGGCCGTCCGGCCCGGCCGGAAGATCGGCCACGTCAACCTGGTCGGGACCTCAGCCGCCGACGTCGACTCCGTGCGGCAGCGGGCCACCACCGTGGCCGACATCATCCGGAACGGCCGGGCCCACGCCGGCGCAAGGCCGGCAACCTCCGAGGAGACCGCATGAGCACCGCAGCCAGCCCCAAAGCCAACGAAGCGGGAACCCCCCTCGCCGGCACCCGCGCGGACACCCCGCTCGTGGGCCTCGTCATGGGCTCGGATTCGGACTGGCCGGTCATGGAAGCCGCCGCCGAAGCCCTCGCCGAGTTTGGAATCCCGTTCGAGGCCGACGTCGTCTCGGCCCACCGGATGCCCACGGAGATGATCCGCTACGGCCAGAGCGCCCACGAGCGCGGTCTTCGCCTGATCATTGCCGGCGCCGGCGGCGCCGCGCATCTTCCCGGCATGCTGGCCTCGGTCACTCCCCTGCCGGTGATCGGCGTCCCCGTGCCGTTGAAGACCCTGGACGGCATGGATTCCCTGCTGTCCATCGTGCAGATGCCGGCAGGCGTTCCGGTCGCCACCGTCTCGATCGGCGGCGCGCGCAACGCCGGCCTCCTGGCCGTGCGCATACTGGCCTCGGGCACGGATGAACTGGCAGTCCAGCTCCGGGCGGACCTCCTGGAGTTCGCCCAGGAGCTGAATGACGTCGCAACCCGGAAGGGCGCGAACCTGCGGCACAAGGTCAGCGAAGTGTTCGCCGCCGGAAACGTCACCCCGCGTAGCGGCAATTAAGGCAGCCATTAGGAATCCCGGCATGAGCAGCAGCTACGCCCCCACACACCGCCCTGAGCAGTCCGGGCGGGCACTGGGCGATCCGGTCCGGCACCCCTCCGGCGCCCCGTCCCCGGTGCTCACCAAGCGGGCGTTCGTCCTGATCCTCATGACGCTGCTGGTTCCCGGCAGCGCCCAAACCGTCGCGGGCAACCGCCGGCTTGGCCGGGCCGCGCTGCGCGTGACCTTTACGGTCTGGGCGCTGGCCCTGCTGGCCGTACTGCTCCTGCTCGTGTCCCGCTCCACGCTGATCAACCTCCTCACCGGCACGGTGCCTTCGCTCTTGCTGGTGCTCGGCTTCGCCTGCCTGGCCATCGGCTGGGCCGCCCTGTTCCTGAACACCTTGCGGCTGATCCGGCCCGGGATGCTGGCGCCCAGGATCCGTCCCGCGGTGGTGCTGGCGCTCGTGCTGGCCATGATCCTCAGCAGCGGATCCCTGGGCTACGCGGCCTATCTGCTCAATGTCAGCCGCAACGCCATCGGCAGCATCTTCTCCGGCTCCGGCCCCACCCTTGAGCCGTCCGAGGGCCGGTACAACTTCCTGATGATGGGCGGCGACGCCGGAGCGGACCGCACAGGCCGCCGGCCGGACAGCCTCTCGGTGATCAGCGTCGATGCCAAGACCGGCAGCACGGCGATCATCTCCGTGCCCCGCAACCTCCAGAACGCCCAGTTCAGCGCGGAGTCGCCGATGCGCCAGGTGTACCCGGATGGCTACAACTGCGGCGACGAATGCCTGATCAACGCGATCAACACCGAGGTCACCAACCAGCACCAGGACCTCTATCCCGGGGTGGCCGACCCCGGGGCGCAGGCCACCCTCGAAGCGGTGTCCGGAACGCTGGGCATCAAGGTCCAGGCCTACGTGCTCGTGGACATGGACGGTTTTTCCAAGCTCATCGACGCCATGGGCGGCATCCGGATCAAGGCCGGCGGCTGGGTCCCCATCAGCGGGCCGATGGTGGATGAGGCCAACGGCATCCACGGCATGCCGGACGGCTGGATTCCGGCCGGAGACCAGACACTCGACGGCTTCCACGCCCTCTGGTACGGCCGGTCCCGGGAATTCGTGGACGACTATGCCCGCATCCAGCGCCAGCAGTGCGTGCAGCAGGCGATGCTGAAGCAGCTCGACCCGGCAAAACTGCTGGCCAAGTTTGAGGACATCGCCAAGGCCGGCACCAAGGTGGTCGAGTCGAACATCTCCTCCGGCCAGCTCGGCAGTTTCGTGGACCTGGCCATGAAGGCCAAGGGACAGGACGTCAGCCGCCTGACCATCGGTCCGCCGGACTTCGACGCCGCCTTCTCCACGTCCCCGGACTTCGACGTCATCCACGCGCGGGTGGCCAAACTGCTGGCCAGCCCGTCCGCCGGTGCCGCAGCTGATGACCACGCCGTTGACGATGCGGTCCTGCAGCCCGGAACGGCCGCCGGGCCGGTCTCCGCCGCCGGCCCCCTCCCGGCCACCGATCCCCCGCCCGCGCCGTCGGACTTCACCCCCGTGACCACCACGCCGGACGGCGAGCCGATCACCGAAGAGATGCTGAACCAGTTCAAGCGCAACGGCGACGAGCAGTCGATCCGCGACCTCGTCGCCACCAACGGACAGTGCGCACCGCTCTAACCCCGGGCAGCAGCCTTGAGCGCAGCAGTGCGACCACATTTCTTTGACGAGACATTTCATTGATCAGACAGGGACCAGGCCATGTACGAACTTGAGAACGTCCTCCGGCCCTACGCCTGGGGCTCCCCGACGGCCATCGCGGGGCTGCTGGGCAGGCCGGCTTCCGGCGGTCCCGAAGCGGAGCTTTGGATCGGCGCCCACCCGGACTCCCCGTCCGTCGCGCTGACGCCGGCGCCCGGCGGTGCCGGCCGGCACGCACCCGCAGCGAACGACGGCGGACGGCTGCCACTGGATGCCCTGATCGCCGAGGATCCGGAACATTGCCTGGGCAGCGCGAGCGTGACCGCTTTCGGTCCGCGCCTGCCGTTTCTGCTCAAGGTCCTCGCGGCCGAGGCGCCCTTGTCCCTGCAGGTGCACCCGACGCTCACCCAGGCCCGGGAGGGCTTCGCGCGCGAGGAAGCCGCCGGCGTCGACCCCGCCGCGACGGAGCGCAACTACAAGGACGATAACCACAAGCCCGAAATGATCTTCGCGCTGACTCCGTTCGAGGCCCTCTGCGGGTTCCGGCCGGCCGCGGAATCCCGTGCGGTCTTCCAGCATCTGGCGGCGTGCTTCGAGCTCGCCGGGCTGGAGCTGCCGCCGCTGGTCCCGCTGCTGCTCGAGGACCTGGCGCAGCCGGACGAACCCGCGGCCCTGCGCGCCGCCTTCGAACGCCTCATCACCGGCGGCGGGGACGTCGCCGAGGCGACGGCGACGATCATCGCGGCCCTCGTCTCCGGTGCCCCGATGGCCGGGCACGAGGCGGCACTGTCCACCGCGGTGAGCCTGAACGGCCGGTACCCCGGAGATCCGGGCGTGCTGATTTCCCTGCTGCTGAACCGGATCTCCCTCGCCCCCGGTGAGGCCGTGTACCTCCCGGCCGGCAATGTCCATGCCTACCTGCACGGCCTCGGCATCGAGGTCATGGCGTCCTCGGACAACGTCCTCCGCGGCGGGCTCACGCCGAAATTCGTCGACGTGCCGGAACTGCTGAAGACCGTGGCGTTCGAGGCCGTCGCCGTGCCCATGCTCCCCGCCGAGACCACCATGCTGGGCCAGGAACTCTTCCGGCCGCCGTTCCGGGAATTCCAGCTGCAGCGAATTGTTGTGGCGCCCGGCGCGGAGCCCGTCCCGCTGGCGCAGTCCGGTGCCGCCGTCGTCATCGTCACCCACGGCTCCGTCCGCCTCGACTCCCCCAAGGGCGAGCTGCGGCTGGAACGGGGCGCCAGTGCATTCCTGCCCGCCGCCGAGGCACCGGTCAACGTCCATGCCGTCTCCGGCGCCACCGGCCCCGCCCTTGCATTTGCCGTCACCACCGCATTGGAAGCCTGACACCATGGATTATTTCCTGCAGAGCCCGCAGTGGGCACAGTTCCAGCGTTCGCTGGGACGCACCGTCCACGAACAGTCCGGGCCCGGGTGGCGCTTCCTCGCGGTCGAGGAATCCAATCCGGCCGGCAAACTGCTGTACTCCCCCTACGGCCCGGTCGCCGAGTCACTGGCAGCCTTCGACGCCGCGCTGGCGGCCCTGACGGACCTCGCCCGGAGCAGCGGGGCCGTGTTTGTCCGCGTTGAGCCGGTCACCGCAGGGTTCACCGCCGCCGAGGCCGACTCGGTACTCCGCAGCCGCGGCCTGCAGCCGGCCCCGGCCAGCCAGCAGCCCGAGCTCAGCTGGATTGTGGACCTCGACCGGGATTTCAAGGACGTCCTGGCGGATATGAAGCCGGCGAACCGGAACTTGTTCCGCAACATCCACAAGAAGGGCGTGACGTTCCGCTCCAGCCAGGACCCGGCAGAGATCGCCGTCCTCCTGGAGTTCTTGCACATGACGGCCGCGCGCAACGGCTTCAAGCCGCAAAGCGACGAGTACCTGACCCAGGTGGCCCTCTCGCTGATGCCGGCCGGCGCGGCGACGCTGTTCATCGCGGAGCTCGACGGCAACCCCATCGCCGCAGCCCTGGCCTACGACTCGGCCGACACCCGGACCTACGCGCACGCCGCCCTGGACGACACCCACCGCAAGCTCAGCGCGGGCATCCCCCTGCTTGTCACCTTGATCGCGGACGCCCAGGCGAAGGGTCTGAAGCACGTGGATCTCTGGGGCGTGGCGCCGGAGGACCAGCCCGACCACAAATGGGCCGGGTTCACGGCGTTCAAGAAGTCGTTCGGCGGCCGCGGGATCGCGTATCCCGGAACGTGGGACCTGCCCGTCCGGAAGGTCCGCTACGGCAGCTACCAGCTGGCCCGCAAAGGCGCCCAGCTCGCGAAGAAGCTGCGCGCCCGGTCCCGGGCCCTCGCTAACCGCTAAGGGCCCAGCAGGCGGCACCGGCTACCGGGTCACCCCGGCCAGCCGGGCCGCCGTGTCCCGGTGGCCGGTGTTGGTGGCGGGCGTTAGTTGGCCGTGATGGCGTGCCGCTGGGCGTCGTAGGCGCTGGCCACCATCTGGTCCACGGAGTGCCGCATCTTCCAGTCGAGATCGCGGGCAGCCAGCGTGCCGTCGGCCACGATCCGGTCCGGATCCCCCGCCCGCCGCGGACCGATTTCAGGTTCGAAGTCGATTCCCGTGACGTCGGCCATCGCCGTCATGATCTGGCGCACGGACAGCCCGTCCCCGGACCCGAGGTTGTACACCCGCTCCAGCGGCTTGTTAGTTGGCCGTGATGGCGTGCCGCTGGGCGTCGTAGGCGCTGGCCACCATCTGGTCCACGGAGTGCCGCATCTTCCAGTCGAGATCGCGGGCAGCCAGCGTGCCGTCGGCCACGATCCGGTCCGGATCCCCCGCCCGCCGCGGACCGATTTCAGGTTCGAAGTCGATTCCCGTGACGTCGGCCATCGCCGTCATGATCTGGCGCACGGACAGCCCG
>NZ_KI914938.1:240051-246217 GCF_000520575.1 Arthrobacter sp. I3 | reverse complement strand
CCCGCCTCGAGCGCCTGGGCGGCGGCCACATGCGAGGTGGCCAGGTCGACCACGTGCACGTAGTCGCGCACGCAGGTGCCGTCCGGCGTGTTGTAGTCGATGCCGTTGATGCGCGGCGTCTTACCGGCCGTGAGCGCCCGCAGCACGATCGGGAAAAGGTTATGGGGGCTGGTGTCGTAAAGCTCGGGCGCACCTGAGCCGACCACATTGAAGTACCGCAGCGAGGTGTGGTTCAGGCCCCGGGCCCGGCCCTGGTCACGGATCAGCCACTCGCCGATGAGTTTGCTCTCGCCGTAGGGCGATTCCGGGTTGGTGGGCGTCGCTTCGGTGACGATGTCGCCGGTGGGCGTGCCGTAGGTAGCCGCGGACGAGGAGAACACCAGTTTGTCGACGCCGCTGAGCTCCATGGCCTTGAGCAGTTGCGCGGTGCCCGTGACGTTCTGTTCATAGGTCAGCAGCGGCTCTTGGACGGAAACCCCGGCGTACTTGAAACCGGCTAGGTGGATCACCCCGGTCACCGCGTGCTCCCGCAGCGTGCGGGCCACGAGGTCGGCGTCGAGGATGCTGCCATGGATGAACGGCACATCGGCCGGCACGAACTCACGGTGCCCGCTGGAGAGGGAGTCAATCACCACCGGCTGGATCCGGGCACCGCGCAAAGCGGAAACCACATGAGAACCGATATATCCTGCACCGCCAGTTACGAGCCACGTCATGGCTCCACCCTATCTAATCCCACGGGCCACGGCCGCCCCACCGCAATAGACATCATCATGCACCTGGTTTAAGACGACGAATCCCGGACCGCGGAGGCGGCCCGGGATTCGCTGTGCTCTATCGTGCAGTTCAGTGTTGCCGTTCAGGTGCTAGCTCCTGCGGGCGTAGCCTTCCCACTTGCTGGCCTGGTGTTCGCCGTCGACAAAGCGGATCGTGCCGGACTTGGAGCGCATCACGATGGACTGGGTGAGGACCTTGTCCTTGGAGTAGCGGACGCCCTTGAGGAGGTCGCCGTCGGTGATGCCGGTGGCCGCGAAGTAGCAGTTGTCGCTGGAGACGAGGTCGTTGGTCGAGAGCACGCGCTCCAGATCGTGGCCGGCGTCGATCGCCTTCTGCTTCTCTTCGTCACTCGTGGGCCACAGGCGGCCCTGGATGACGCCGCCGAGGGACTTGATGGCGCAGGCAGCGACGATGCCTTCCGGGGTTCCGCCGATGCCCATGAGGGCGTCGACTCCGGTGCCGGCACGCGCAGCGGCGATGGCCCCCGCGACGTCGCCGTCCATGATGAACTTCGTGCGGGCGCCGGCTTCGCGGATTTCCTCCACGAGGGGGCGGTGCCGGTCGCGGTCCAGGATCATGACGTTGAGCTGGTTGACCTTGACGCCCTTGGCCTTGGCGATCAGGTGCAGGTTCTGCTTGACCGGCAGGCGCAGGTCCACCATGTCGGCCGCTTCCGGGCCGGTGACGAGCTTTTCCATGTAGAACACGGCGGAGGGATCGAACATGGAGCCGCGTTCGGCCACGGCCAGGACCGCCAGGGCGTTGTTGATGCCAAGGGCAGTCAGCCGGGTTCCGTCGATGGGGTCGACGGCGACGTCGCACTCGGGCCCGGTGCCGTCACCGACGTGCTCGCCGTTGAACAGCATCGGGGCTTCGTCCTTCTCGCCCTCACCGATGACAACGACGCCGTTGAAGTGCACGGTCTGCAGGAAAGAGCGCATGGCGTCCACGGCGGCGCCGTCGGCCTTGTTCTTGTCGCCGAAACCCACCCAGTGGCCGCCGGCGATGGCCGCGGCTTCCGTGACGCGGACAAGTTCCAGCGCGAGGTTGCGGTCAGGCTCATCGATCCCGACGGCGAGCGAGGGGGAAAGCGTGGAGTACTTCTGGGACATGGGCGCTGGTGTCACGTGAACCTCTTCTTCGAGTGGCGGTCGTTGAACCCGTACGGCCAGGATCGATCCGTCGCGGTGATTCGTCTGATATTGATCATAGTCGGGGCGGGCCCGCAAGGTCATGGGATGTCCGGCGCGTGACGCACTTCACCGTCGGAGGGGCCGCTGCGCCGCGAATGTGAGATCGGCCCGGACATGCGCGACTATAGAGGGGTGAGTGAATTGCAGGACGCTTCCCCCGCCGCCCCCGGTTCGCCGGCTGGCAGCTCCCCCGCGGCAGGCCCGGACCCTTCCGGACAGCCCCCCGTGAAGCCCGTCATCGCCGCCGCGGCGGCCAAACGCGCCAACGCCTCCGTGATGGGCATGATCATCGCCCTGGTGGTGAGCATCGCCGCGTTCCTGCCGATCGTCCTCATGAATCCTTCTCCGAAGACCGACGGTTACCGGCCCAACGTCAATGTCAGCGCCACCGCGCAGAACGCGGCGGGTGTGGCGGGATTCACACCCGTGGCGGCCGATACCGGCGACACATTCCGCGCCAACTACGCCCGTTGGGAGTCCGGCGCCGGCAGCGGCGTCCCCGCCTGGGAAGTCGGCTACCTGACGCCCAAGGAATCCTTCATCGCCCTCGTGCAGACCCGCACGGCCAACCCCACCTGGCTCCTGCAGCAGACCAAGAACGCTCCCGTGACCGGCACCCGCAACGCCGGCGGCCGCGACTGGGAACTGCGCGACACCGGCAAGGGCGAGAAATCCATGGTGCTGACTGATCGCGGCACCACCGTCATCCTCTCCGGATCCGCGACGCTGGAGGAGTTCTCCGCCCTGGCCACCGCCGTGGTGAAGTCACTCGAAAGCAATCCGCCCGCCGGGGCATCGTCCAGCACGCCAGACGCAACAGTTTCACCTTCGGCCAGCCCTTCACCGTAAAGTGGCCACGTGGCTACTTATCTGACTCCCGCACTCGCCTGGCAGCGTCTCCGTGAAGGCAACAAGCGTTTTGTCGCCGGCACGTCATCACACCCCAACCAGGACGCGTCGCGACGCTCGTCGCTGGTTGAAAACCAGCACCCCTTCGCGGTGATCTTCGGTTGCGCCGACTCCAGGCTTGCCGCCGAAATCATCTTCGACCTCGGCCTCGGGGACGCCTTTGTGGTCCGCACCGCCGGCCAGGTGATCGACGACGCCGTGCTTGGCTCGCTGGAATACAGCGTCAGCGAACTGGACGTCCCTCTGATCGTCGTCCTGGGGCACGACAGTTGTGGTGCTGTCACCGCAACCAAGAACGCCGTGGAAACCGGCCAGATGCCGGTCGGTTTCATCCGCAGCCTGGTGGAGCGGATCACCCCGTCCGTGTTGACCTCGCTGCGTAACAATCAGACCGACGTCAACGACATGGTGGTCGAGAACGTCAAGCAGACCTCGCAGCGGCTGGTGGACAGTTCCCGGGTGATTTCGGGCGCAGTCGACAGCGGCCGCACCGCCGTGATCGGCCTCGCCTACAGCTTGGCTGACGGCCGGGCCGATCTCGTTTCCAGCATCGGCAGGCTGTAAACCCCGGCGCCCGGCCGTCGCAGCCTGCTCACGGTTTTCGGTGGGACTCCTACTCCCAATAAGCTAGCCCCATGACTTCCACAGATGAGTTGAACACCGAAGAGTTCCGCATTGAACACGACACGATGGGCGAAGTCCGCGTTCCCGTGAACGCCCTGTACCGCGCACAGACGCAGCGGGCAGTCGAGAACTTCCCGATCTCCGGCAAGACGCTGGAGCGCGCCCACATCGAAGCCCTGGCACGGGTGAAGAAGGCCGCCGCCCAGGCAAACGCAGAACTGGGGGTGCTCGACGGCGAGCTCGCCCAGGCGATTGCCGACGCCGCCGACCAGGTTGCCGCCGGCAAGTACGACGGCGACTTCCCGATTGACGTCTTCCAGACCGGGTCCGGGACGTCCTCGAACATGAACACCAACGAGGTCCTCGCCGAGCTCGCCTCGCGGGCCCTGAAGTCCGCCGGTAGCGAGAAGGTTGTCCACCCGAACGACCACGTCAACGCCTCGCAGTCCTCCAATGACGTCTTCCCCACGTCCGTCCACGTCGCCGCCACGTCCGCCCTGATCAACGATCTGATCCCGGCCCTCGGCTACCTGGCGGAGTCGCTGGAACGCAAGGCCACCGAATTCAAGGACGTCGTGAAGTCCGGCCGCACGCACCTCATGGACGCCACCCCCGTCACGCTGGGCCAGGAGTTCGGCGGCTACGCCGCGCAGGTCCGCTACGGCATCGAGCGCATCAACGCCGCCCTCCCCCGCGTCGCCGAGGTCCCGCTTGGCGGCACCGCCGTGGGCACCGGCATCAACACGCCGGCCGGATTCCCGGAGCGCGTGATCGAACTGCTGGCGGCCGACACCGGACTGCCCCTGACCGAGGCCCGCGACCACTTCGAGGCCCAGGCCAACCGGGACGGCCTCATCGAAGCGTCCAGCCAGCTGCGCAACATCGCGATTTCCTTCATGAAGATCAACAACGACCTGCGCTGGATGGGCTCCGGCCCCAACACCGGCCTCGGCGAAATCGCCATCCCGGACCTGCAGCCGGGCTCGTCGATCATGCCCGGCAAGGTCAACCCCGTCATCTGCGAAGCCTCCATCATGGTCTGCGCCCAGGTGATCGGCAATGACACCGCCATCGCGTGGTCCGGCACCAACGGCGCCTTCGAACTCAACGTCGGCATCCCTGTCATGGCCGCCAACCTCCTTGAATCCGTGCGCCTGCTGGCCAACACCAGCCGCGTCATGGCCGACAAGATGATCGACGGCATCACCGCCAACGTCGAGCGCGCCCGCTTCCTCGCCGAGGCCTCGCCGTCGATTGTGACCCCGCTGAACAAGTTCATCGGCTACGAGAACGCCGCCAAGATCGCCAAAAAGGCCGTGGCCGAGGGCCTGACCATCCGTGAGACCGTCGTCTCCATGGGCTTCCTCGAGCGCGGCGAACTGACCGAAGAGCAGCTGGACACCGCCCTGGACGTCATGTCCATGACGCGCCCGCCGCACAAGGCCTAAACGGCTCCGGGCGGCGCCGCCCTCGAAGAGTACAACCGCCGACGGCCGGCATCCTTTCTGGAAGGGTGCCGGCCGTCGGCATGTCTGCACCGCAGGTCAGAACTTAGACCCTGGGCGGTTCCCCGCCGGCGGCCTCCCGCTCTTGCGCCGTGTACGCCGCCGCGGCCGCGGCATCCGCCATGCTGGCACCGCCGATCCGTGCCTCCCGCAACCGCCGCGTCTTGGCGGACTGGACGGAGAAGGCAGCATCGACGTTCCCGGCGGCATAGGTCAGGGCGTCTTCGGCGCGGATGCCGAGGCCGCCGGCGGTCAATACGGCGTCCTGGTTGGCGCCCAAATACGTGAACTGCCAGCCCCACTGGCTCTGCTGCCGCTGGACCAGGGCCTTGACCAGCTCGCCCGTGGCCTCGCGCGAGGAGTTCTCGTGGCCGTCCGTCAGCACGGCCACCAGCACAGTGCCGGGGCGCTGATCCTCCGGGAGGGCCGCCAGTTCCGCACCCGCTTCGCCGATCAGCCGGACCATGGCGTCGTGCAGGGCGGTGCTGCCCCGCGGCTGCAGGTCAAGGGCCGGCACGTCCTGGATGTCCACCGAGGCGTAGACGCGCTCGTAGGTGTCATCGAACTGCGCCAGCGACAGCCGGCACCGGCCCGCCACTGCCCGCTGTTCGCGGATGAACGCCGCAAACCCGCCCACAGTGTCATCGGCGATGGCGCTCATCGACCCGGAACGGTCCAGGAGGACGTACACGTGCGTCGGGGCTGAATCTGTCATGCTTCCCCATTTCCGGCCCCGACGGCGCTTCTGCCTCGTCGCGGGCCACCTGTTGCCAGCGGTATGGCTGGACAGGAGCAGGCTACGGCCGGGCAGCGACATTATTGGCGGCAACAGCCCAAACAACCCACACAGTTCAAAGTATCTTTTGCACTATTTATGATTAAGTGCAAAAATACACTCCATGGGAAACAGTGCAATTACTTCGGGCGGCCTCCGCGAGCGCAAGCGGGCCGCAACACGGGCGGCGATCACCGCCGTCGCGCGTTCCCTGACCGCCGAACGCGGCCTCAGCGGCTACACCGTGGAGGAAGTCTGCGAGCGCGCGGGCATCTCCCGCCGGACCTTCTTCAACTACTTCCCTGCCAAGGAAGATGCGATCCTGGGCCACGTCGACGACGACTTTCCCGAAGAGGTGGTGGCCCGGTTCATGGCGGGCGGCG
>NZ_KI914938.1:237908-239951 GCF_000520575.1 Arthrobacter sp. I3 | reverse complement strand
CCCGCCGGGGAAATCTCGGCCTCACTCCTCGCCGACCTCGTGCGCCTGTCCCTTGATCTGTCGGAGCGGATGAGCGGCTCCGAGGAAGAGACCCGCCAGCTGATCGGGGTGATCAAGAAGGAGCCCCAGCTGATGCTGAAGATCATCGGCGCCACCGAGGAACGCGAGGCCGACTTCGCACGGCTGCTCGCGGCCAGGGAAGGCGTACCTGCCGATCATCCCGTAGTCCGCATGGCCGTGGTCCTCCTGGGAAACGTCGCCAGGAAAACCAGCGCCGACTACTTCTCCGAGGGCAACGCCCGCCCCTACCAGGACTTGCTGCTGGAAAACATTGCAGCAGCCCGCATGCTCTTCTCCCTGCCGTTCACCATGTCCCAGTTCGACACAGTCCACTTCGACGGAGTCGAGTCGAATACTGTCCAGCCCAACCCTTCCGAAGGAGCGCAATGAGCGCCGCCGTCAGCACCAAGCCAGCAGCCGAGCCGCTGCTGCTGACCCAGAAACGCATCTGGATCATCTTCTCCGCCCTCATCGCGGGCATGCTGCTCTCCAGCCTTGACCAGACCATCGTCTCCACCGCCATGCCCACGATCGTCGGCAAGCTCGGCGGCGTTGAACACCAGGCCTGGATCACCACGGCCTACCTGCTCGCCACCACCATCGTCATGCCCATCTATGGAAAGTTCGGCGACATCCTGGGCCGCCGGAACCTGTTCCTCATCGCCATCGGCCTCTTCACCCTCGCCTCCGTCGGATGCGCCCTCGCCACGGACTTCTGGGGCTTCGTGGTCTTCCGCGCCATCCAGGGCCTCGGCGGCGGCGGCCTGATGATCCTGTCCCAGGCCATCATCGCCGACATCGTTCCGGCCAAGGAGCGCGGCAAGTACATGGGCCCGCTGGGCGCAATCTTCGGCCTCTCCGCCGTCGCCGGACCGCTGCTGGGCGGTTTCTTTGTGGACCACCTGACCTGGGAATGGGCCTTCTACATCAACATCCCGATCGGCATCGCCGCGTTTACCATCGCCTGGTTCACCCTGACGCTGCCGAACAAGAAGGCAGAGAAGCGGATCGACATCCTGGGCGTGCTGCTGCTCTCCGCGGCCACCACGTGCCTGATTTTCTTCACCGACTTCGGCGGCAAGAAGGACGAGGGCTGGGATTCGCCGCTGACGTGGGCGTTCGGCGCCGGGCTGGTGCTCGCCGCTACGGCCTTCATCCTGGTGGAGCGCCGGGCCGAGGACCCCATCATTCCGTTGAGCCTGTTCAAGAACCGCATCTTCGTGAACTCCACCGCGATCGGCTTCACCCTCGGGCTGGGCATGTTCGCGGCAATCGCCTTCGTTCCGACCTTCCTGCAGATGTCCTCCGGGACCTCCGCCGCCGAATCCGGCCTGCTGATGCTGCCCATGATGGTGGGACTCATGGGCATGGCCATCTTCTCCGGCATCCGCATTTCCAAGACCGGCAAGTACAAGATGTTCCCGATCCTCGGGGCCATCCTGACCATCGCGGCCATGCTGTGGTTGACCACGCTCACGGCCGCCACGCCCATCTGGGTCATCTGCGTGCAGCTGTTCGTCTTCGGCGCCGGCCTGGGCTCGATCATGCAGGTGATTGTCCTGGTGGTCCAGAACTCGGTGCCGGCGGACCAGATCGGCACGGCCACGAGCACCAACAACTACTTCCGCGAGGTGGGCGCGTCTCTGGGCGTCGCGGTATTCGGTTCCATCTTCACCACCCGGCTCTCCGAGTCCCTGACCAATGCCTTTACCGGCGCCGGGGCGTCCGCTGAGCAGGCGTCGCAGTCCACCCGGACGATGGACCCCCAGGTCCTCAGCCAGCTCCCGGCGCAGCTCAAGGACGCGATTGTCAACGCCTACGCGGACTCGCTCGCCCCCGTCTTCTGGTACCTGCTGCCGTTCCTGGTCATCGCCCTGATTCTGGCCCTGACCCTGAAGCAGATCCCCCTGTCGGACACCGCCGGCATGGTGGCCCGCGGCGAAGCAGTAGGCGGCGAGGAAGCCGAGCGGCTCGAGGCGGAAC
>NZ_KI914938.1:234909-237808 GCF_000520575.1 Arthrobacter sp. I3 | reverse complement strand
ACCTTTGGGGGTGCGGCGCCCCTGCCGCATGCCGGGCCGGTCAGCGCCGGCAGGCCGGGATTACCGTGCCGTCAGCCTATCCGGCCGTCGGCAGCAGCATGGCGGCGGCCGTGCCGGCCAGCATGAAGGGCCCGAAGGGAATGGCCGACTGCAGCGTCCCGCGCCGTGCGGCGAGCAATCCGAGACTCCACAGTCCGCCGAGGACGAACGCCGCAAAGGTCCCCGCCATGACGTGCCCCCAGCCCAGGAATCCCAGGTACATTCCCAGGACGCCCGCGAGTTTCACGTCGCCGAATCCCATTCCCGGCGGATATACCGCGTGCAGGAGAAAGTAGAAGAGCCAGAGGGCTGCACCGCCGGCCAGGACACGGAGCCCCGGAATGCCGAATGCCCCGGCGTCGGCCGTGCCGGCCACGTCCTGCCCGCCGGGAAGCAACTGGCTGGCCGCCGCCCCCAGCAGAAGGACTCCGGCGATCCCATAGGAGGGAAAGACGATCCTGTCCGGGAGCAGGTGGTGCCGGACGTCAATGACCGTGAGCCGAACGGCCATCACGAAGAAATACGCACACGCAGCCAGGGCAAGCCAGAAAGCCAGCGGGTACCTTTGGGGGTGCGGCGCCCCTGCCGCATGCCGGGCCGGTCAGCGCCGGCAGGCCGGGATTACCGTGCCGTCAGCCTATCCGGCCGTCGGCAGCAGCATGGCGGCGGCCGTGCCGGCCAGCATGAAGGGCCCGAAGGGAATGGCCGACTGCAGCGTCCCGCGCCGTGCGGCGAGCAATCCGAGACTCCACAGTCCGCCGAGGACGAACGCCGCAAAGGTCCCCGCCATGACGTGCCCCCAGCCCAGGAATCCCAGGTACATTCCCAGGACGCCCGCGAGTTTCACGTCGCCGAATCCCATTCCCGGCGGATATACCGCGTGCAGGAGAAAGTAGAAGAGCCAGAGGGCTGCACCGCCGGCCAGGACACGGAGCCCCGGAATGCCGAATGCCCCGGCGTCGGCCGTGCCGGCCACGTCCTGCCCGCCGGGAAGCAACTGGCTGGCCGCCGCCCCCAGCAGAAGGACTCCGGCGATCCCATAGGAGGGAAAGACGATCCTGTCCGGGAGCAGGTGGTGCCGGACGTCAATGACCGTGAGCCGAACGGCCATCACGAAGAAATACGCACACGCAGCCAGGGCAAGCCAGAAAGCCAGCGGGTTGGCGGCGCCCAGGATGCCGAGTCGTTCGATCACCCTCGGATGCTACTTGATATTCGTCCGGCCCGGCGGTCCCCGCGCGTAAACTGTGGATATGGCCGCATGGGACAGCACGAACCGGCGCGGGCCGGACGCGCCCCGCGGCCCGGCGGAGAAGGCCGCGGCCTTCCGGAACCTGTGCCGGTCATCGCCCTGGAAGTGGCAGTCGCTGAGGTTCGAGTACCTGGACCGGCCGCTCACGGGTTCCTCGGGGTCCCCGGCGGCCCCCTCCCCCGGCGACCTCGTCAGGGGGTGGCTGCGCCGGCCCGGTGCCTTGCGGCTGGAGACTGCCGACGGCCTGGTCATCGGCAGCACCACCGGCATCAATGATTCCCGCGGCGGCTTCTATATCAGCTCAACGAGGAAGACCTGGCTCCTGCCCCCGCACTTGGTTACGCCGGTGTACGACGACGACGGGCTGGTGCGCCGCCGCCCGGAGGCAGCTTATGGTGAGCCGTCGTTCGGCAACGGCAGGTTCGCCGCCGTCCTGGACCCGGTGGAGCTTGCGGGGAACGCCCCCGTCCCGTTGGAGTTCCCCAACTCCAACGCCGTGGAGCTTGGCCCCATCACGGAGGTAGACCACGAGGGCCGGCCGGCCCTGGAATCGACGGTCAGCCCGAACCTCTCCTACCGTCCCGCCGATCCCGGAGCCCCGCTGTGCCGTCCGGGACGCACGCTGCTGAGGATTGACGCCGGCACGGGCGTCTGCGTTGCGAGCCGCTGGCTTGACGCGCCCGGGGCCGGCTCCGAGCAGGACGGCTACGGGCACTGGCTCCGCATCCTGGGCGTCGACGAATACATGCTCGATGACCTGTTCCTGGCCGAATCGATGAACCTCACGGACGTCCGGCGCCACATCAGCTGGGACGTCCCCGCGGAGTAGCCCGGCCGTGACTCGCATCCGCCCGCCGGCCCCGCTAAGCTTCCTGCGATGACTGAACCCGCCGACTACTGGCCCCCTTTCGGCCTGAGCCTGACCACGCCACGCCTTCAGCTGCGCCCCATCCGCGACGCGGACATTCCGGCCGCGGTCTCAGCCGCCCTGAGCGGCGTGCACGAGCCTGGCCGCAGCCCCTTCAGCAGGCCCTGGGCCGAATCCCCCGCTGAGGAGCTCGGCCCGAACATGGCGCAGTGGTACTGGCGGTGCCGCGGGAACATGACACCGCAGGAGTGGACGCTGCTGCTGGGCATCTGGCACGACGGCGAGTTCATCGGATGCCAGGACGTCGAGGCCAAAGACTTTGCCACGCTGAAGACGGTCACCACGGGCTCCTGGCTGCGGCAAAGCGTGCACGGCCAGGGCTTCGGCAAGGAGATGCGGGCCGCCGTCGCCCTCTATGCGTTCGACTGGCTCGGCGCCGAAGTGGCGGAATCCGAGGCCGCCGCCTGGAACCAGCAGTCCCTGGGCGTCTCACGCTCCCTCGGCTACGAGCTCAACGGCGTCACCCGGGCCGCCTGGGGCGGCAAGGCCCAGGAGGTCCAAAACGTCCGTCTCACCCCCGCCACCTTCAAACGCCCCGACTGGGATCTCGGCGTCGAAGGCCACGAAGCCTTCGCGAAGTACCTGGGCATCCACCAGTAGCAGCCCCCAAGCGGGGCCGCAGCCCCCCGCCGTCGGTGGGTTGCCATGGTTGGGTTCGCCGGCCCGCGGCGTCCCGCCGT
>NZ_KI914938.1:229183-234809 GCF_000520575.1 Arthrobacter sp. I3 | reverse complement strand
CGCTTAGACACCTCCCGTCGCTGCGCTGCGGTCGCTGGGCGACCTTCGCTACGCTTTGGTCGGCGATGCGCTCCTCAGCGGGACACCGCAGCACCGCGAGAGTGGGACGCTCACCAGCCGGGACGCGCTCCTCCGCAAGGTGAGGGACAAACGTGCCGGGACGCGGTCTTTCGCAAAGGAGCGCATCGCGACGCATCGGATTCCCGGAGGTCGCTCAGCGACCGCAGGGGTCCCTATGCGTCGTGTCTAAGCGACGGCGAAAGGCCGCGTTCCGGCAAACTCGACAACAGCGAAGCGCCACGACACGGCGAACCCAACCACGGCAAACCCAACCACGGCGAAGAGCCGTGGCCCGGCGAACCGGACCACGGCCCCCAACCTCGGGAGGTTAGATCTCCGCCCCCTCCAGCAGCTCCGTCACGAGGGCTGCGATCGGCGAGCGCTCCGAGCGGGTGAGGGTGATGTGGCCGAACAGCGGGTGTCCCTTCAGGGTCTCGACGACGGCCGCCACGCCGTCGTGCCGTCCGACCCGCAGGTTGTCCCGCTGGGCGACGTCGTGCGTCAGGACGATCTTGGAGTTCTGGCCGATCCGGCTCATCACTGTCAGCAGCACATTCTTCTCCAGGGACTGCGCCTCGTCGACGATCACGAATGCGTCGTGCAGGGAGCGTCCGCGGATGTGCGTCAGCGGCATGACCTCAAGCATGCCCCGGTCCATCACTTCCTCCACCACTTCCTGGCTGACCAGCGCGCCCAGGGTGTCAAAGACCGCCTGCGCCCACGGGTTCATCTTTTCCGCTTCGGACCCGGGCAGATAGCCGAGTTCCTGGCCGCCCACCGCATACAGGGGCCGGAAGACGATCACCTTGCGGTGCTCCCGGCGCTCCAGGACGGCTTCGAGCCCGGCGCACAGGGCCAGTGCGGACTTGCCGGTGCCGGCCCGGCCGCCGAGGGACACGATGCCGACCGACGGGTCCATCAGGAGGTCGATCGCCAACCGCTGCTCGGCCGAGCGGCCGTGGAGTCCGAAGACGTCGCGGTCGCCCTTCACGAGCCGGACCTGTTTGTCCGCTCCTACCCGTCCTAGGGCCGAGCCGCGGCTGGACAACAGGACCAGCCCGGTGTTGGTCGGCATCTCGGCCGCCGCCGGGATGAATACCGGCTCGTGCCCGTACAAGGTGGCAACCTCGTCCTCGCCCGCGTCGAGCTCGGCGACGCCGGTCCAGCCGGAGTCCTTGACGAGTTCATTGCGGTACTCGTCGGCCAGCAGCCCCATGGCCGAGGCCTTGACGCGCATCGGCAGGTCCTTTGACACCACCGTCACGTCGCGGCCCTCGTTGGCCATGTTCTTGGCCACCGCGAGGATGCGGCTGTCGTTGTCCACCCCGCGGAACCCGGCGGGCAGCACCTCGGCGGAGATATGGTTCAGCTCCACCATGAGCGTGCCGCCGTCGGGGCCCAGCGGGATGGGACGGTCCAGGCCGCCGTGCTCGAGCCGCAGGTCATCGAGCAGCCGGAGGGCTTTACGCGCAAAGTAACCCAGCTCCGGGTCGTGGCGCTTTCCTTCGAGCTCGGTGATGACAACGATCGGCAGGATGACCTCGTGCTCGGCGAAGCGCAGGAGGGCCCGCGGATCAGAGAGCAGGACGGAGGTATCGATCACGAAACTGCGGGCCGTGCCCCGGCTCCCTGTTCCTTCCCCGGAAACAGCAAGACCGGCCGCCGCGGAATCCGCTGCACCGGTCTTTGAGGTGGCTCGCTTGGCGCGAGAGGTAGCTTTCTGTCCCTGATCGGAAATGACGTCGGGCAGTTGCTCAGAAATAGCCACATCGACTCCAGCCCCGGGGCAATGCCCGGAATTGTTATTGGTGAGGCGGCTCGGCCTGGAGGCCGGACGCGGCCTCCCATACACCCGGTGCGAAAATCCGCTCCATGTACTGGCCTCCCCGATCGGCCGGCGAATTGCCTGCCGATGGGATTAACGTACGTCTCCGGGGGCCGGTTTGTCCGATAATTTTTCGGCGATTCTTGTTGCCGTCTTGTGAATTCCGCGTGAACCACTCAGGCGCCGAAGCGGCGCTGCCTGCCGGCGTAGTCGCGCAGGGCGCGCAGGAAATCCACCTTGCGGAACGCCGGCCACAGGGCCTCGCAGAAGTAGAACTCACTGTACGCGCTCTGCCACATGAGGAATCCGGACAGCCGCTGCTCCCCGGAGGTCCGGATCACCAGGTCCGGATCCGGCTGGCCCCTGGTGTAGAGGAAGCGCGAGATGTCATCCACGGTGAGTTCATCGGCCAGTTGTCCGATGTCCGCTCCCCGGGCGACGGCGTCGTGCAGCAGTTCCCGGACGGCGTCGACAATCTCCCGCCGTCCGCCGTAGCCGACGGCGACATTGACGTGCAGCCTCTCCTGCGCGGGCGTCCGGGCCGTCAGGTTGTTCAGCCGCTCGGCGAGGTAGTCCGGCAGCAGTTCGGGGGCGCCCATGGCGTGCACCGAGATATTGGCGTCCTCGTCCAGCCGGTCCAGGGTGTTGGCGATGATGCCCATCAGGAGGTCGAGTTCCTCGCCGGAGCGGTTCATGTTGTCCGTGGAGAGCATGTACAAGGTGACCACCTTGATGCCCAGCTCCTGGCACCAGCCGAGGAATTCGTGGATCTTGTCCGCACCGGCCTGATGGCCCTGGCTCGTGGGGGCGTTGAACTGGCGGGCCCAGCGCCGGTTGCCGTCGACCATGACGCCGACGTGGCGCGGGATCCGTTCAGGATCGAGGGAGCGCTGGAGCTTGCGCTCGTAAAAGCCGTAGAGGAACCCGGGCATTTCCATCCGGAGATTCACCTGGCTTCCTTGAGGTACTTGTTCAGTGCACATCCTAGGCTACCTGCCGGAGGGCCGTGCCGGGTGCAGCTCCGTCACAGGACAACCCCGGACGGATTGTTACTCACCGGTAACTTACTACGGCGTAGGTTATTATTACGGCATGGAAAGCAACAGTCCGGAGCCCCGGCCGGAGCCTCCGGCGAAGCGGGCAACCCCGGTGGACGACGCCGCGGTGCGCCTGGCTGAACTGCTGATGATCAAGCCCAAATGGCGGGGCTGGATCCACACCGTCACCGCCCCGCTGGCGCTGGCCGCCGGGCTGGTGCTGGTGATCCTCGCGCCGCCGGACCTGAAGGTGGCCTGCGCCGTCTATGCCGTTACCGGGGTCCTGCTGTTCGGCGTCAGTGCCGTCTATCACCGCGGGAACTGGTCACCGCGCGTAAAGATCGTCCTGAAGCGGTTGGATCATACGAACATCATGCTGGTGATCGCCGGCAGCTACACGCCGCTCGCCTGGGCCCTGCTGGACCGGCAGCAAGCCGAAGTGCTGCTCTGGGTGATCTGGTCCGGGGCCATCCTCGGCGTGCTGTTCCGCCTACTGTGGACCAATGCCCCGCGGTGGCTCTACGTGCCGATCTATATCGCCCTCGGCTGCGGCTCGCTGTTCTACCTGCCGGACTTTTTCGCCGCCAACGCTGCCTCGGCGGTGCTGATCTGCGTCGGCGGAATCCTGTACATCACGGGAGCCGTGTTCTATGCGCTGAAGAAGCCGAACTTCAGCTACAAACACTTCGGCTTCCATGAACTCTTCCACGCGCTGACGGTCTTTGCCTTCGCCGCGCACTACATCGCCATTGCCATCGCGGTCCTGGGCTGACGCCGGCTGCGCTGATTCTCCCCACCTTTGAAACTGCGACGCCGGGACTCGCCGGCAGTCCGGCCCGACACGCCGGGCGCCGGCTTCAATGGTGGGGAATTCCGGCGTCAGGGGTTGGCCCCCGGCTCAGCCGGGATGCCCTGCCGCAATGAGCTCGGGCAGCAGCCGCATGTCGGTAAAGACGGTGGTTCCGGGACCGGCCAATCGGGAGGCCGGGGTGACACCGCCGGCATACGCGAAGACGTACATTCCCGCCGCCCGGGCGGCCTGGACGCCGTAGGCGCTGTCCTCGACGACGGCGCACCGCCCGGGAGCGGCGCCCTGGCCCGCCGCGGCGTGGAGGAACAGGTCCGGCGCGGGTTTGCCGTTGGCCACCTCTGTGGCGCTGTAGATGCGGCCCTGAAAACGGCTTAGCAGCCCGGTCTTGCCCAGGGTCCGGTGCATCTTTTCGTGGCTGCCGCTGGAAGCGACGCAGTGCGGCAGAGACAGCCGGTCCAGGGCGTCCTCGATCCCGTCAACGGCCTCGAGTTCACGTTCAAACGCCTCCTGGTACCAGCGACCGTAGTCGCGGTCCCAGCCGTCGGCCAGCCGGATCCCGAGCTGCTGTTCGACGGCGGCCACAAAGTTCGCCTCGGACTTTCCGACGAACCGTTCCACGATGTCATCGAGTTCCAGGTCCCAGCCCAGGTCTGCCAGCACGCGCTGGTCCACCCGGATGGCGATCACCTCGGAATCCACCAGTACACCGTCACAATCGAACACCACCAGCTCGAAGCCGTCCTGACCAGTCATGAGGACATCCTAGCCAGCTGCCCGCGCATTTCTTCGACGGAAGTCGCGGGGAGGCCGCAGACCATGCCGCGGCACAGGAACACCTGCGGGGCGCCGTCCGGGCCCGCGCCGCGGCCCTGCAGCAGGGGTACCGGCCGGGCGGCGCCGTCGTCCTGGACCGCGACCACCAGCCCGGGGCTGGCCGAGAGCAGCAGCTCCCGGTGCAGCACGGCCCGTTCCGGGGTGTCCGGTCCGGCGACGGCGGCCTCGATGGGACCGGCGAGGGCAGCCTGGGCGGTCGCGAGCAGCCAGCCGGCGGCGCGGGGTGCCTGGCCCGCAAGCGGAGGAAGCAGCAGGGCAAGGATGCTGGCCGCCAGGGTGCGGTGTTCGGACGAGCCGGAGAAGGCCGAGTGGGTCAGCAGGGCACCGGCCAGCGCGGCGGCGCCGCTGGGGGTGGCGCCGTCGAACGGTTCCAGACCGTCGCGGCCGCCCTGGGCGGCCGTGACCTGCGCGGACTCCCCCGCAGCGTCCCTCAGGCCGCCGTCGGCCGCGAACCGCCTGCAGGCGGCGTCCAGAATGGCCTCGGCCAGCCCGTACCAGCGGGTGTGCCCGGTAACCGCATAGAGCGCGAACAGCCCTTCGGCGCACAAGGCGTAGTCCTCCAGCAAACCGCCGATTCCCCGCGCCACTCCGTCGTGGGAGACGCGCATGAGCCAGCCGGGGCCATCCGCCGCGGGCCGCCAGTGCACGCGCTCAAGATAGTCCGCAATCCGCTCCGCCGCGGCCACCAACTCCGGGCGTGCCAGGACGGCGCCGGCGTCGGCGAGGGCGGCTACGGCCAGTCCGTTCCAGCCCGCCACCACCTTGTCATCCCGGCCGGGCTGGGGCCGGTTCCTGCGCGCCTGCGCCAGCAGCGGGCGCACCCGCTGCCACAGCGCGGCGTCCCCGCCGGACAGCTCCCAGCCCGGATGCAACGGCGAACCGCCGGCGCTCACGCTTCCGGGCATTCGGACGTTCATGAGGGCAGCCACGGCGGCGCCGTCGGCCGGGCCCAGGAGCGACTCAAGGCCGCCGGGAGTCCACAGGTAGCTGGCCCCTTCGGCGTGCACGCCGTCGACGACCGTGTCGGCGTCCAGCGACGATGCCAGGGCCACGACCCCG
>NZ_KI914938.1:210053-229083 GCF_000520575.1 Arthrobacter sp. I3 | reverse complement strand
GCCGGTCCTGGCGCCGGGCCCGCCGCAGGTGCCAGCCCGAGGCGGGCAAGGAGCCAGTCGGCGGTAAGTCCGGCAATCCCGGCGGCCTCGGCCGCCGGGTACTCCGGCGTGCCGCCCAGCCGGGCCCAGTGGACATAGACGCGCAGCAACTGGGCGTTGTCGTAGAGCATTTTCTCGAAGTGCGGAACGGACCAGTCCGCCGTCACCGAATAGCGGGCGAAGCCGCCGTCGAGCTGGTCGAACAACGCCGAGCGGGACATTGCTGCCAGGCACCGACCGGCCATGTCCCGGGCCGCCGTCGCGGTCTCCAGGCCCGCGGAGTCCTGGCCCGCGGTGTCCGGCGCCGCTGCCGGCGGCATGCTGTCCGAGGGCACTGCGGCGTGACGGATCAGGAATTCGAGCACGGCCGCGGGCGGGAACTTCGGCGCGCCGCCGAAGCCGCCGTGGGCCCGGTCCTCGGCGCCGGAGAGGGCGGTGACGGCTTCGGCAAGGAGCGCCGCGTCCAGGGCCTCGGGCGGCCCGTCCAGATGCAGGGCGGCTGCCGGCTGGGACGCGGCGATGCCGCGCGCCAGGGTGTCGGCGTTGGCCTCGACGGCGCCGCGGCGTTCCGTCCAGGCCTCGTTCACGGCTTCAAGGACCTGCCGGAAGGACGGCCGGCCCGGCATGGGCCGGGGCGGGTAGTACGTGCCGGCATGGAAGGCCCGGCCATCGGGCAGGAGGAAGACGGACATCGGCCAGCCGCCCTCGCCGCTGATCGCCTGCGTCGCTGTCATGTAGACAGCATCGACGTCAGGGCGCTCTTCGCGGTCCACTTTGATGGAGACAAAGTGGGCGTTCAGGTAGTCGGCGGCGTCCCGGTCCTCAAAGGATTCATGGGCCATGACGTGGCACCAGTGGCAGGCCGCGTAGCCGATTGAGAGGAACACCGGCACGTCCCGGGCGGCAGCTGCGGCGAAGGCCGCGTCACCGAACGGCTGCCAGTGCACGGGGTTGCCGGCGTGCTGGCGCAGGTACGCAGAGGGTTCCGCCGCCAGGGCATTCGAGGCCCCGGACGGCGGGTTGGGGAATCCGCGGTCAGCGGGTTCCGGGTCCCGCATCGCCGTTGACTTCCGGCCGGTTAACCGCGCCGTCGGACCGGGAAACCCCGCCGTCGGCGGGGAAGGCGGTGCCGTCGGCAGGGAAGGCGGTGCCGTCGGCAGGGAATCCGGCGTCCCCGGCGGCCTCACGTTCTGCTTCCACCTGGGCACGGTAGCGGACCCGGCGGATGCGCCGCACCATGTCCACGATCAGCAGCGCGGTCAACACCACGATGAAGGCTGTCAGCAGGAAGCCCAGCAGACCCGGGGTGACCTGGTCCTCGGACAGGCCCGGGCGCAGCGACGGCGTAGGGGTCGGCGCCGGGGCTGTTGCGAGGGCGATGAGCAAGGAATGCACGGTGGGGAACCTTCTGTGGAACTGGGTGTCTTTACTGCGGTGACTTTTCTACAGCATCTTTTCTACAGCATCTTTTCTACACTGGATAGAAGAGCCCTTTCGTCTCTATCTTAGCCCGGCGAAGAGGTCCGTTTCCGGCAGATCTACGGGGATCCGGGATTCGATCAGGGAGTAGTCCTCCCACGGCCAGACCTTGCGTTGCATGGCCGAGGAGACCGCGAAGAAGAATCCTTCCGGGTCCACCTGGGTCCGGTGTGAGCGGAGTGCGTCGTCGCGGGCTTCGAAGAAATCGCCGCACTCGACCTGGGTTGTGGTGGCGTGTGTCGGCGGCGGCGGGGTATGCCCCTCGGCGTCCGCTTCCAGCCACGCAGCGAGCCGCTCGGCATACGGGGACTGCAGGCCGGCCTCCTCCAGCGCGGAGTGGAGGGCACGGAAACGGTCCGGGCTGAAGGCGCGGTCGTAGTAGAGCTTGCTGGGCTCCCAGGGTTCCCCGGCGTCCGGATACCGGGCAGGATCGCCGGCCGCCGCGAAGGCCTCGACGGCCACCCGGTGCGCCATGATGTGGTCCGGGTGCGGGTAGCCGCCGTTCTCGTCATAGCTGAGGATCACGTGGGGCTTGAAGTCCCGGACCAGCCGGACCAGCGGCGCGGCCGCCCGCTCCAGCGGCTGCAGGGCGAAGCACCCGGGCGGCAGGGCCGGCAGGGGGTCGCCCTCCGGCAGCCCGGAATCGACGAAGCCGAGCCAGCGCTGCCGGATGCCGAGGACGTTCGCGGCGGCGTCCATCTCCAGCCGGCGTGCCCCGGCCATGTCGCGTTTGGGGTGCGGTTGCCCCTCCATCGCGGGGTTCTGGATGTCGCCGCGGGAGCCGTCGGTGCACGTGGCCACCAGGACTTCCACGCCTGCGGCGGCATACATCGCCATCGTGGCGGCACCCTTGCTGGATTCGTCGTCGGGATGAGCATGGACCGCCAGCAGACGAAGCGGTGCTGACGGGCGGGGGGATGCTGTCATCGTGGGACGGCTCCTCTTTCTGCTGTGCTGCCCTGTTGGGTGCGTCTGTTGGTGTGCGGCTTGGTCTGTGCGGCCAGCCGGAAATATCCCGGTCCGATCCACACTAAACTGGACTGGTGACTTCCGAGGACCAGCCTGCCGCGCCGGCACCTAACAGCCTATCCAATCGTTACGGCGGCCAAAAGCGCGCGCTGTCCCGCAAGGTCAAACGCAACATCCTGATCGCCGCCCTCGCCGTGGGCATTGCCTTTCTGGCCTGGGTCTCGACGTCGGCGGCCATCGGCGGCGTCAGCTACAAGGATGTCGGCTACAGCACCCCCGACGCCACGGTCACGGAAATCGACTTCCAGGTCACGAAGGACCCGGCAGCGGAGGCGAAATGCGCTGTGAAGGCCATGGACTCGAAGTTCGCGATTGTCGGCTGGAAGGTTGTGGACATCGGGCCGAACGCGGCCGATGCCGGCACGGACGGCGGACGCACCACAGCCCACCGCGCCCAGCTGCGCACGGAATCCCAGGCGGTCTCCGCCGTCGTGGACAGCTGCTGGATTCCCGACGCCGGACAATAACGGGACCACAGGCCGCGGCAAGTGCCGGGCCGCGCACAGTGAAGCCGTCCGAGGCCGCCTGGGACACCGCCTGTAACACCGTGTGATCCACGCCGCAGTCCTCTTTGGTTTATCCACAGGATTGACTACAATGGATCAATACCTTTCCCCCGCTGAGCTGGTTACTGCGTCATAAAAGTGGCCACCGTGGCGGGGTCTTTGCTTGTATGACCACCCAAAGGAGAAGTCCGTGTCTACCACCAACAGCGCAACTGCGGCTTGGCTTACCCAGGAAGCTTTTGACCGCCTGAAGGCAGAGCTGGACAACCTTTCCGGCCCCGGCCGGGCAGAAATCGTCCAGAAGATCGAAGCGGCGCGCCAGGAGGGCGACCTCAAGGAGAACGGCGGCTACCACGCTGCCAAGGAGGAGCAGGGCAAGATCGAGGCCCGCATCCGCCAGCTCACGGCGCTCCTCCGGGACGCCCACGTCGGGGAGGCCCCGGCCGACGACGGCATCGTGGAGCCCGGCATGATCGTCGTGGCCAGGATTGCCGGCGACGAGGAGAGCTTCCTGCTCGGCTCCCGCGAAATTGCCGGCGACTCGGACCTGGATGTCTTCAGCGAGAAGTCCCCCCTCGGCGCGGCCATCGTCGGCCACAAGGAGGGCGACAAGCTCAGCTACACCGCCCCGAACGGCAAGGACATCACGGTGGAGATCATCTCCGCCAAGCCGTACGCGGGCTGATACCAGCGACATAACAGCGACGCCGGTCTCCCCTTAGCGGGGAGGCCGGCGTCGTGTTTTCCGCCCGTTGGCGGGGGCTGCTGGGGCCGGCGGGTTGGGCCGGAGTCCCCGGAGGTGTCCTCTACCCGGGTAGTCAGCGTCCCGCGGGCAGCGCCCCGGGACGCCTGGTGCTCAGCAGCAGCGCGGCTGTGATGCCGCCGATAGCCCCGCCCAGGTGGGCCTGCCACGAGACGAAACTGGCCACGGTGGGCAGGATTCCGAACAGGATGCCGCCATAGGCCATGAACAACACCACGGACAGGGCGATCTGCCACCAGTTCCGGTTGATGAAGCCGCGGACCAGGAGGAACGCGAAGAGCCCGAACACCAGCCCGGAGGCGCCCACGGTGACGCTGGCGCCGCCGATGAGCCACACCACGAGCCCGGATGCCAGCCAGCTGGCGGCCAGTGCGGTGATGAACACCCGGTGCCCGGAGAGGAACACGAGGAAGCCGAAGATGATCAACGGGAGCGTGTTGGACATCAGGTGGGCCAGGCTGGAGTGCAGCAGCGGAAAGGTCAGGATGTCCAGGATCCCGTCCAGGCTGCGCGGCCGCAGCCCGAAAGTGCGGTTCAGGGAGTGGAACAGTGCGGTGTTGAGGATCTCGATCAGGTAGAGCAGCACCACGAACGAGCCGACCACCAGCAGTCCCCGGCGGGCCCGCACCGCTGTGCTCTCCCCTTCCCGCGGCTCCCCGCCCCCAAACGAGTCCATCACCATGGCCCCTAGTGCACCACGATCGGCTGGAAACCCTCGGCGCGCAGCGCCGCCAGGACCTGGCTGCAGTGCTCGTGGCCCTTGGTTTCCAGGTTGACGGTGATGGAGACGTCGCCCATGCTGATGGAGCCGCCCACCCGGGTGTGGTCCAGGCCCGTGACGTTGGCGTCGTTCTCGGCGATGATGCGGGCGATCGTGGCCAGCGAGCCCGGACGGTCGTCCAGCATCATCCGCACGGTCATGTACCGGCCGGCGGCGGAGAGGCCGCGCTGGATGACCTTGAGCATCAGCATGGGGTCGATGTTGCCGCCGGAGAGGACCACCGCAACGGTTCCGGGATTTTCGATCTTG
The DNA here is from genome assembly GCF_000520575.1 of Arthrobacter sp. I3. Taxonomy (NCBI): domain Bacteria; kingdom Bacillati; phylum Actinomycetota; class Actinomycetes; order Micrococcales; family Micrococcaceae; genus Arthrobacter; species Arthrobacter sp. I3. The sequence continues at coordinate 224,237 of NZ_KI914938.1, read as the reverse complement.
CCTTCCATGAGCGCCGCGACGCCGACGGCCCCGGCAGGTTCCACCACCATCTTGGCGCGTTCCAGCAGGAAGATCAGCGCCCGGGCCAGGGCGTCCTCGCTGACGGTGACGACGTCGTCGACAAGCTCGCGGATGATGCTGAACGGCAGCTGGCCCGGCCGGCCGACGGCGATGCCGTCGGCCATGGTGGAGACCTTTTTGAGCGGGACGAGGGCGTCGGCTGCGAGCGAGGGTGGATAGGCGGCGGCGTTTTCAGCCTGGACGCCGATGATGCGGATCTCGCGGCCGAGTTCCTTGGCGCGTGCCTTCACCGCGACGGCAACGCCCGCGAGGAGTCCGCCGCCGCCGACACCCATCAGGATGGTGTCGACGTCGGGGACCTGTTCGAGGATCTCCAGCCCGACAGTCCCTTGGCCGGCGACGACGTCGACGTCATCGAAGGGGTGGACAAAGACGGCACCGCTTTCGTCGGCGTAGCGCTTGGCTTCCGCCAGCGCCTCGTCCACGTTGTGGCCGTGCAGCACCACCTCGGCGCCGTGGCTGCGGGTGGCGGCGAGCTTGGGCAATGCGACGCCGAGCGGCATGTAGATCCGGGCCTTGATGCCCAGGCTCTTGGCTGCGACAGCCACGCCCTGGGCGTGGTTTCCGGCAGAGGCCGCCACGACGCCGCGCTTCTTTTCGGCGTCGGAGAGCTTGGCCATCCGCACGTAGGCGCCGCGGACCTTGAAGGAGCCGGCGCGCTGCAGGTTTTCGCACTTGAGGAAGACCTCGCCGCCGACCGTGCTGCCGAGGGCCCGCGATGATTCCACGGGCGTCCGCGTAATAATCCCGTCGAGCAGCTTCTGCGCCTCCAGGACATCGTCCAGCGTGACGGGCAGGCTCTCAAGGGTATTCACGAACTGTTCTCCTTCTTTGGATCAGGCGTCGGTGCCCCGTCCGGCATCGCTGCCCGGAGCACCGCTGTTGGGTGCGGCGCCCTCGCCGCCGGGGTTTGCGCCCGGCAGGTGGACGTCTGTGAAGGTGGTGTCTGCGCCGGGTTCGGGGGCAGAACCGCCCCCGGCTCCCGCGGTTGCCAACACTTCATCATGTTCCCACGTTCTGCCCGCAATGTAGCGAATCGACGAGTTTGCTACGGCAAGGATCGGAACGGAGAACAAGGCGCCGGGGATCCCGGCGAGGTAGGAGCCGGCCGCGACGGACAGGATCACGGCGACGGGGTGGAGGGAGACGGCCTTGCCCATGACGAGGGGCTGCAGGATGTGGCTTTCGAGCTGCTGGACGCCGAGCACGATCGCCAGCATGATGAGGGCGTTGACGGGCCCGTTGGCGACCAGCGCCAGCAGCACGGCGATCGCGCCGGTGAACAGCGCGCCGACCACCGGGATGAACGAACCGAGGAAGACCAGCACGCCCAGCGGCAGCGCGAGCGGCACGCCGATGATGGCGGCGCCGACGCCGATTCCCACGGCGTCCACGAAGGCGACGAACATTTGGATGCGTGCGTAGCTGACCATGGATGTCCAGCCGCGGCGGCCCGCGCCGTCCGTGGCCCGGCGCGCCTTCCGGGGCATGAGCCTGACGAGGAAGGCCCAGATCCTGTCGCCTTCGAGCAGGAAGAAGATCAGGATGAACAGCGCCAGGACCAGGCCGGCGGCGAAGTGCCCGGCGGTGCTCCCGAACGTCAGAGCCCCGCTGAGGATGCTGCTGCTGTTGTTCTGCAGGGCAGCGGTGGCGTCCTCGATGTACTTATCGATCTGGGCGGCCGTCAGGTGCAGCGGGCCTTCCGACAGCCAGGTCTGTACCTGCTGCACGCCCGTGAGCGCCTGGGACCACAGTTCGCCGAAGCCCTGCATGAGCTGGCGCCCGACCAGGGTCAGGGCACCGACGATGAGGCCGATGAAGCCGAGCACCGTGATGGCGACGGCGAGCCCCTTGGGCACGCGCCGGTTGGCCATCCAGCGCACTGCGGGGCTGAGGAGCCCCGAGAGGAGGGCGGCCACCATCACGGGGATGATGAGGAAGCTGACGTGGCTGAGCAGCCAGACCAGCAGCCCGATTACGAGCAGGATCAGCCCGCCGCGCCACGCCCAGGCGGCGGCGATCCGCACGCCGTAGGGAATGTCCTGGTCGATCTCCCGGTCGGTCCGTACCCGGGCCCCGGCGCGTGACCCGGTCCCGGCCGCGGAATAGGAGGGGCTTGTGGCAGGTGCGGCGTCCTCAGCTGGCGTCATAGCCCCATGATTCCGTAGGCGACGCCCAATAGGAAACCAGAAACCGGCAACCAGCAACCAGCACCGGGCTACGGCCCAGGCACGGGGCGACGGCCGAGGCACCGGCCCGGGGGCCGTTCATGGGGTCAGGCCGCCGGGTCAGCCCACAGCGTCAGCCGGCAGCGGCCGTCAGCGAGGCGGAGATGCCCCAGGTCATGGAGAACTGCTCCCCCGGCGCAAGCCAGCGCAGGCCCTCGCCGCTGTTGAACGCGTTGGCGGGACCGGTCATCGGCTCGATCGCGACCGCCTTCGACCGGCCCGGAAATTCCGTCGTCACGAAGACATGGACATACCCGCAGCTCGCGTCCTGCCACAGGCTCACCGTCCGCCCGTCGGCTGAGCGCAGCGTGTGCCGGGCGACGCCGCCGTCGAACTCCAGGTCCGTGTAGGCCGAATCGAGGTCCAGGGTCCCCACCGGCCGCCCGCCGCGCAGATCGAAGTCGCCGCTGACCGGTTCACTGCTGCGCGGGATGAGGCGGCCGTCGGCGACCAGCCTGGTCCGGGCGTCCACACTCACGGTGAGGTCCTCGCTGGGCACGTCGCCCAGCCGCAGGTACGGGTGCGCGCCGAGCACGAACGGCGCACGGTCCTGGGAGTCGTTGATCAGGGTTTGGCGCACCACCAGCCCCAGGTCCTCGGCCAGTTCGTAGCGGACCCGGTGCCGCAGAAGAAACGGGTAGCCGTGCTGCGGAAAAACCGCCGCCTCCAGGGTTACGGAGAACTCGTCCTCGTCCACGAGATCGTAGGAGGAGTTCCGCAGCAAACCATGGCTGGCGTTATTGCGGGAGACCTCGGTGATGTCCAGCTGCAGCTTCTTGCCGTTGAGGTGCCAGACGCCGCCCTCCACCCGGTTGGCCCAGGGTGCCAGCGTGATTCCGGTGGCGCCGGGCGCGATGTCGGCATCCCCGTAGGTTTCCGTCAGGGCGGTGTCTCCGCGGCTGTAGAGCCGCAGGCCGGCGGCGAGTTCGGTGACGACTGCCAGGGCGTCGCCGCGCCGGAGCTCGTACTGCCGGCCGGACGCGTACCTGCGCATCGTGTCATTGGCGGCGGATACAGTGCCGGATGCCGGGGGTGTCGCTGAGAGATCCATGGTGACCACCGTACAGCCCGCACCACACAAACAACCCCGCGAACCCGTATACCTTGGACCCATGACTTCCAGCAGCGCAGGAGCCAGGCCATGAATCAACCCCTGGACGGCCGCGGGCTCGCCGCCCGGTTTGAGACGGTCTTCGGCGCCCGGCCCGACGGCGTGTGGCAGGCACCGGGGCGGGTCAACCTCATCGGCGAGCACACCGATTACAACGAAGGCTTCGTCCTGCCGTTCGCCATCGACCGGGCGGCCCGGGTTGCCGTCCGGGTCCGGCCGGATTCCACGGTGCGGATGCTCTCCACGTTCGGCAACCAGGGGTTGACCACCGCGGAGACCGGCTCGCTGGCCCGCGCCAGTGCCAGGGGCTGGACAAAGTACCCGCTCGGGGTCATCTGGGCCCTGCAGCAGCGGGGACTTCAGGTTCCCGGCGTGGATCTGCTCCTGGATTCCGAGGTTCCGCGAGGGGCCGGCCTGTCGTCCTCCCACGCCATCGAATGCGCCGTGATTTCGGCGCTGAACGGGCTCATGGACGCCGGCCTCTCCGTGCAGGACATGGTCCTGGCCACCCAGCGGGCGGAGAATGACTTCGTCGGCGCGCCGACCGGCATCATGGACCAGTCCGCCTCGCTCCGGGCCACTGCCGGCCACGCCGTCTTCCTCGACTGCCGGGACCAGAGTGTCCGGCTGGTGCCGTTCGACGCCGATGCCGCGGGACTGGTGCTGCTGGTTATCGACACCCGGGTTTCCCATTCCCACGCCGACGGCGGCTATGCGGCCCGCCGGGAATCGTGCGAACTCGCCGCCGAGGTCCTTGGCGTGCGGGCGCTGCGCGACGTCGGGCTCGAGGACCTCGAGGAGGCCAGCGGGCTTCTGGACCAGGAGACCTTCCGCCGGCTCCGGCATGTTGTCACCGAGAACCAGCGCGTGCTGCAGACGGTGGAGCTGCTGGACACCCGGGGCCCGGCCGCCATCGGCCCCTTGCTCGACGCGTCCCATGCCTCGATGCGCGATGATTTCGAGATCTCCTGCGCGGAGCTGGATCTTGCCGTGGACACGGCGCGGTCGGCCGGCGCGATCGGCGCCCGCATGACCGGCGGCGGCTTCGGCGGCTCCGCGATCGCCCTGACCCCGGCGGGATCGGCGCAGCAGGTGCGCTCCGCCGTCGAACGTGCCTTCGCCCGGGCCGGGTATGCCGCGCCGGAGATCTTCAGCGTCAGCCCCGCGGCCGGAGCCATGCGGCTGGCCTAGGCGGGGCGTAGTCTGGGCGCATGCCAGAAGCTGTCATCGTTTCTACTGCCCGGAGCCCGATCGGCCGTGCGTTCAAAGGGTCCCTGAAAGACGAACGGCCGGACGATCTCGCCGCGGCCATGATCACGGCGGCCCTCGCCGGGATTCCGCAGTTCGACGCCGCCGCCGGGCCCGGCCACGGCCTGGACGACATCTATCTGGGGTGCGCCGAGCCAAGCGGCGAGGCCGGCTCCAACATGGCCCGTGTGGTCAGCATCCTGGCCGGGCTGGACAACGTTCCGGCCGCCACCATCAACCGTTTTTGTGCCTCCAGCCTGCAGACGCTCCGGATGGCCTTCCACGCCATCAAGGCCGGCGAAGGCCAGGCGTTCGTGGCCGCCGGGGTTGAGGCCGTGTCGCGCTACCGGGACTGGGCCGGTGCCGGCGAGACCGACGCCAGCACGCACAATCCGCGCTTTGAGGCGGCCCGGAAACGCACCGAGGCCCGCGCGGCCGCCAACACGCCGTGGACCGACCCGCGGCTGGGCGGCCGGATGCCGGACGTGTACATCGCCATGGGCCAGACGGCGGAGAACGTCGCCACAAGCTACGGCATCACCCGTCAGGAGCAGGACGCCTGGGCGGTGCTCAGCCAGAACCGGGCCGAGGCGGCCATCGCCTCCGGGTTCTACGCCCGCGAAATCACCCCTTATACCCGCGCCGACGGCTCGGTGGTGGACCGCGACGATTCACCGCGTCCCGGTGTGACAGCAGAGGCGGTCGGCGCCCTGCAGCCCGTTTTCCGCAGCGGCGGCACCGTGACAGCCGGGAACGCGTGCCCGCTCAACGACGGGGCCGCCGCCGTCGTGGTTATGAGTGATTCTCGCGCCCGCGAACTGGGCCTCGAGCCGCTTGCCCGGATCGTCTCCACCGGTGTCAGCGCCCTGTCCCCGGAGTTGATGGGCATGGGGCCGGTGGAAGCGACCCGCAGGGCGCTCACGATCGCCGGACTGACCATCGGGGACATCGACCTTGTGGAGCTCAACGAGGCCTTCGCGGTCCAGGTGGTGGCCAGCGCCCGGGAGCTCGGCATCGATCCGGAGATGCTCAATGTCCACGGCGGCGCCATCGCGCTTGGCCATCCCTTCGGGATGACCGGCGCACGCATGACCACTACGCTGCTCAACGGGCTCCGCGCCCGCGACGCCTCCCTCGGCCTGGCCACGCTGTGCGTCGGCGGCGGCCAGGGCATGGCGGTTGTGTTCGAGAGGCTCAGCTGACGGCTTCCTGCTGAGCCGAATACGCGAGAGGAGCCCCGCCATTGGGCGGGGCTCCTCGCGGGAAATCAGGGTCGTTCAGGAACGACGCCGGTCAGTCGTCGCCGCGCAGAATGGCCAGGAGTCGGATGATTTCCACGTAGAGCCAGACCAGCGTGACCGTGAGGCCGAAGGCTGCGGTCCAGGAGAAGCGCTGCGGGGCGCCGGCGTTGATGGCCGCCTCGATCGACGTGAAGTCCATGATCAGGGAGAAGGCGGCCAGGCCGATCGCCAGGAAGCCGATGAAGACGCCGAGCGGGATGCCCATGATCTCCACGCTGGTGCTCAGGCCAAACGGCGTGGTCACGGCCCCGGTCATCATCATGACGACGTTGACGAGCGCAAACACCGCATAGCCGATCAGGGCGATCATGAAGAACCGCATTAGCTTGGGCGTCGCCCGGACCTTGCCGCTCTTGAACAGCACCAGCGTCACGGCGAAGACGGACAGCGTCCCGACGACGGCCTGGATGCCGACTCCCGGGAACAGGTTGTCAAGGATGCGGGTCAGGCCGCCGAGGAAGAACCCTTCGAGCAGGGCGTAGGCCAGGATCAGTCCGGGCGACGGCTGCTTCTTGAAGGTGTTGACCATTGCCAGGGCGAAGCCGCCGAGGGCTCCGAGGATCATCAGCATGGATCCGGTGCCCTGCGGAACGGCGAGCGCCACTGCCGCGCCGACTACCAGGATGCCGAGGCATCCGGCGGTCTTGACGATGACGTCGTCGTACGTCATCCGTCCAATGTCAGCCGGCCCGGCCGCCGGGCGGTTGTACAGGTCCTGGAGCTGTTCCTGGGTCATGCCCTGCTGGGCCGAAATCCACCCGCCCTGGCCCGGGGCCTGGCCGTAAGCGGTCTGGCCATACGGGTTCTGACCGTACGGGTTCTGACCGTATGGGGCCTGCGGGGCAGGCGGTGCCTGGGTGGCTTCGCGGAAATTCTTTCCGCTGAAGATCGGGTTTCCGCCATGTGCCATTGCGGGTGTCCTCCAAAATAAGGGGGTGGGTGATGTTCCGGTGCGATGCGGACTAGACGAATTGCGATTTTATATAGTCACGCTACCAATTCCCACGGCTGACAGGGAGGGATAGTTCCCCACGGGGGCCGCCGCAACCGAACCGTGATCTAGGTCAGCGGGTTTTTCAGGCCGAGCATGTCCGCGGACGCCGGCCTCCCCATGCGGCTCGCGAGAGTGCGGCTCGTGACTGTGCCGGCCGCCAGCAGGCCGGACTGACCGTCACCGTGGAAATCGTCGAACCGCTGCGACGGGTCACCCTTCGGCTCCGGGAGCGGGCCGGGAACCGGCGCCGGCGTTCCCGTGCCGCTGTTGATAATGACGTCGTCGATGTAGATGTCGGCCATTTGCTGATCGTGTTCGGAGCCGAGCTGGAGCGTGTCGAGCGTGGTCGCGGAAATACTGACAGTGCCGGCGTAGACCGAACGCCCGTCCCACCAGATTTGGACGTTGGTCCCGGGGCCGTTGGGGACCACGTGCATGACGAGCCGGTGCCAGGAGTCAGTCGGGACGTCCCGCCGCAAGGTGGTGTAGGCGAACCCTGCGGGTGACGAGGTACGGAGCACGAGCTCATGGGAGATGTTCTGCCGGAAAACATCCAGGACGCGGACTCCGCCGGCAAAGAACCGGAAGTAGGGAACATTGTTTCCCGCCATTCCTTCGGCGGCGATGTTGAACCAGCCGTCCGCATATGCCTCCGTGGTCCCGGGGGTCAAGCCCACCGTCAGCCTGGCGATGGAGCCCGGCACCGCGGTGGTGTGCAGGAGGGCGGCACAGTTCCCGGAGTGCGAGAGCCCGGTGGACACCGAGGCGCTCCCCGTCCCGGCCGCGGAAATGCCGAACCCGTCCAGGGTGCCTGCCTCAAAGCTGGACGCCGCGGCCTGGATCCCTGGATAGGGGTCCCTGAGTGCCTCCGTGGAGGGAACGCAGGCCTGCGCCCCGGCGGTTTCGGGTCCCAGGCTGAGCGCCGGGAGGCCCAGGATCGCCAGTACAAGCGAACCCGCGAGGCACAGCTTGACCACCCGGTTCATCAGTCGGCCCTCCACGATCGGCCCCTGCCTTCGGCGCCGGCCGGATTCCGGAACGAACGGACTCGGGTTCTGGCGCTCTTCGCACCATAACGCCGGCGGGCTTGGAAAAAGCTTGGGGGTGGCGGTTCCGCGGGCCGGAGCGTACGTGCCCGGCCGCCCGCGCCAGCCCCGGGCGACCCGGCGAATTGGGGGGCGGGCGGGCCACTGTTTAGGCATACTCGGAATCAACAAAAGTTTTCTTTAGCTGGGCTACAGCAAGGTGTCGGCGGCGCTACACGGTTGTTACCCGATCGCGACGTTCTCCCTGCTCGCAGCGGCATTCTTTGGGTCGCCCGGGCTGTAGCATAGGCCACACAGGGTGACGGACATCACAACACGTGATCGTAGTGCCAGACGCTCGTCCCCTGACCGTTCGCAACGGTTGCAAAGGCGCAACCCACAGCACCCCCATGTGGAGGTTTTCAATTTGAGAAGCACAACGAGCGGCCTGTCGCAGAGACGGCGCGGCAGACTATTGAGGGCTGTGGGGTCAGTATTCGCCGCCACGGCTGCGCTACTGCTCATCGTGGCCCCGGCGTCCAGCGCCACGACCCCCTCGCCGACACCATCCCCGTCGGCCACCCAGTTCACGAACAGCATCAGCGGCTTCCTGCGCGGCGACGACCGCGCACCGATCCCCGGGGTGACCATCACCGCCACGAGCGGCGATTTCACGGGAACCACGAAATCGGGAGCCAACGGCGCCTGGACCATCGGCGTCCCCACCCAGGGAACCTACGAGGTCAAACTCGATGAGTCCACGCTTCCGCAGGGCATCAAACTGGCCGAGGGCCAGGAGAACCCCCGCAACGTCACCTTCAGCCAGACCTCAAACCTCTCGGTGATCTTCACGTTTGGCAAGGGCATTGTCGTGGAGCAACAGAACTTCATGCAAAACCTGCTCAACCGGCTGGTAGCAGGCCTGAGCTTCGGCCTGTTGCTCGCCCTCGCGTCCGTGGGCCTGTCCCTGATCTTCGGCACCACCGGCCTGACCAACTTCGCGCACGGAGAAATGGTCACCCTCGGCGCGGTACTGGTGTTCGCCTTCAACCAGATGCACCTGCCGTTCTGGCTGGCCGTCATCCTGGCCGTCATCGGCGGCGGATTGTTCGGCTACGTCCAGGATGCGGGCCTGTGGAAGCCGCTGCGGCGCCGCGGAACCGGGCTTGTTCCGATGATGATCGTCAGCATCGGCCTGGCCCTGTCCGTGCGCTACATCATCCAGTTCTACTTCGGCGGCGCCACCCAGCAACTGCCGTTCGCCCAGAGCGTGGAAATCCTGATCGGCCCGATCTCCATCTCCCCCAACAACCTCTTGTCCCTCCTCGTCAGCGCCGTCGTGATCGCCGCCCTCGGCGTCGTCCTGCTCAAGACCCGCCTCGGCAAGGCCACCCGCGCGGTGGCCGACAACCCGGCGCTGGCCGCGGCCTCCGGCATCGACGTCGACTCCGTCATCCGGATCGTCTGGGTGGTCGGCGGCATGCTCGCCGCCCTCGGCGGCATCCTCTGGGCCTACTACCGTCCCGGCGTCACCTTCGACATGGGCTCGCAGATCCTGCTGCTCATCTTCGCCAGCGTCACCCTCGGCGGCCTCGGCACAGTCTGGGGCGCCCTGGTCGGTTCCATCATCGTCGGCATCTTCGTTGAGCTGACCACCGTGTTCGGCCTCGCCGCCGACCTCAAATACGTGGGAGCGTTGTTCATCATGATTGTTGTCCTCTTGTTCCGCCCTCAGGGCATTCTGGGCCGCAAAGAGCGCGTGGGTTAGGAGACAGCCATGGACTTCGGATTCATATTTTCCAGCGCCGCCGGTGAACTTTTCAGCCCGACGACAGCTGCCTACGCCCTGGCCACCCTCGGCCTCGCGGTTCACTTCGGCTACACCGGCCTGCTCAACTTCGGCCAGGCAGGCTTCATGGCAGTGGGAGCCTACGGCTTCGCCATCTCCACCCTGACGTTCCATGTGCCGTTCTTCGTCGGACTGCTCATCGCCGTCGTCGCGTCCGCCATCTTCGCCCTGCTGCTGGGCATCCCGACGCTGCGGCTGCGGGCGGACTACCTGGCCATCGTGACCATCGCGGCGGCCGAAATCGTGCGCTACATCGTCACGACCAACCAGCTGACCGCCATCACCGGCTCGGCCAACGGCCTGGCCGCCTTCGAGGGCGATTTCTACGCCATGAATCCCTTCCCGCCGGGGACCTACGTTGGCATGAACAACCGCGACTTCTTCATCCGGGTGGTCGCCTGGGCAGTCGTGGCCGTCTTCTGCACCCTGGTCTGGCTGCTGATGCGAAGCCCCTGGGGCCGGGTACTCAAGGGCATCCGCGAGGACGAGAACGCCGTCCGCTCGCTCGGCAAGAACGTGTACGCCTACAAGATGCAGTCCCTGATCATCGGCGGCGCGCTCGGAGCCCTGGCAGGCATGATCTTCACGATTCCCCGCGGCGCGGTGCAGCCTGCCAACTACGGCACGGAATTGACGTTCTTCCTCTACACCTGCCTGCTGCTCGGCGGGCTCGGCACTGTGCTCGGCCCGGTGGTCGGCGCGATGATCTTCTGGGTGGTGCTCTCGCTTACCCAGGGCATCCTCTACGGCCTGATCGAGTCCGGCACCATCACGTGGCTGAACACGGTCCAGGCCGGGCAGCTGCGTTACATCCTGGTCGGCGTGGCGCTCATGCTGCTAATGATCTTCAGGCCCCAGGGCGTTCTCGGCAATAAGAAGGAGCTGGCATTCGCATGAGCATTCCAAGCGAAGAGTCACGGGACGAACCCCGCACGTCGGAAGAGATCGACTACATGACGGACAACCGTCCGATCGCCGCCGGCGAGATCGCGCCCGGCTGCAAGAAGCGTGATCCGATCGTGGTGGCAGAAAACGTCACCCGCACCTTCGGCGGCATCAACGCCGTCGACGTCCAGTACCTCGAGATCCCGCGGCACAAGATCACCGCACTGATCGGCCCCAACGGCGCCGGCAAGACCACCTTGTTCAACCTGCTGACGGGATTCGATACACCGAACTCGGGTACATGGCAGTTCGAAGGCAACAACATCGCCGGCGTCTCCTCGTACAAGGTTGCCCGGATGGGGATGGTGCGCACGTTCCAGCTCACCAAGGTCATGGGCAAGCTCACCGTCATGGAGAACATGCGCCTCGGCGCCTCCAGCCAGTCCGGCGAACGGCTGTCCAAGGCTTTGTTCAAGGGCATCTGGGGCGGCCAGGAAAAGAAGATCACCCAGGAAGCCAACGTGCTGCTGGAGAAGTTCAAACTGGACGCCAAGAGGGACGACTACGCGGCGTCACTCTCCGGCGGGCAGCGGAAGCTGCTGGAAATGGCCCGCTCCCTCATGGTGCGGCCCAAGCTGGTCATGCTCGACGAGCCGATGGCCGGCGTCAACCCGGCGCTGACGCAGTCGCTGCTGGACCACATCAAGAACCTCAAGGCCGAGGGCATGACCGTCTTGTTCGTCGAGCACGACATGAACATGGTCCGCCACATCGCCGACTGGGTGGTGGTGATGGCAGAGGGCAAGATCGTGGCCGAAGGGCCTCCCGCCGAAGTCATGAAGAACCCCGCCGTGATCGACGCCTACCTCGGCGCCCACCACGACGTGGATCTCGGCGACGCCGAGGGCATCAAGGAACTGGCCGCGGAGCTGGTCGCCGACGAGGAATCGATTGTCGGCACTGAAAACGCCGGCATCATCTCCGCCGACGTCCTCACCACCGAGGCGGAGGAGACGGCGAACGGGACGACGCGCGGCCGCCGCAGCGCCGGAGAGCCGAACCGCGCCGAAGAGCCAAACCGCACAGAGAAGGACGAAGAATGAGCGCCACCAGCGCGGCACCGGCCGCCCAGGCCGCCTTCGATGGCGACTCGGTCGTGAAGGTCACCGATCTGGTGGCTGGTTACATCCCCGGCGTCAATATCCTCAACGGCTGCAGCATCGAGGCCCGCAAGGGTGAGCTGATCGGCATCATCGGCCCCAACGGCGCCGGCAAGTCCACGCTGCTGAAGGCCATGTTTGGCCTGGTCAAGGTCCACTCCGGCTCGGTGGTGGTCCGCGGGCAGGACATCACCGGGCTCAAGGCCAACAAGCTGGTCAGCAAGGGCGTCGGCTTCGTTCCGCAGAACAACAACGTGTTCGCCGCCCTGACCATCGAGGAAAACATGCAGATGGGCATGTTCCAGCGGCCCAAGGACTTCGCCCAACGGTTCGAATTTGTCTCCGAACTGTTCCCGGAGCTCGCCAAACGGCGCGCCCAGCGTGCCGGCTCGCTCTCCGGCGGCGAACGCCAGATGGTCGCCATGGGACGGGCCCTCATGATGGACCCGGCCGTTCTGCTGCTCGATGAGCCCTCCGCGGGCCTCTCCCCTGTCAAGCAGGATGAGACCTTCCTCCGGGTCCACGAGATCAACCGGGCCGGCGTCTCCGTCATCATGGTGGAACAAAACGCGCGCCGCTGCCTGCAGATCTGCGACCGCGCCTACGTGCTGGACCAGGGCAAGGATGCGTACACAGGTACTGGCCGGGAGCTCATGAAGGATCCCAAGGTCATCCAGCTCTACCTGGGGACGCTCGCAGACACTGTCGAATAGCGCTTCGGGCAGTATCCCCACAGGGGCCGTCACCAGCCGGTGGCGGCCCTTGTGCGTGCCCGGCGCTTTCACAAGCGCCTGCCTCCGTCGCCCTCAGCGTTTGTCTCACCGGCCGCTCTCCCGGCAGGACGGCGACGGCGTCACGCAGCGCAGGTTTATGGACGGGGACCTTGAGGGCGTAGCTGGCATTCCGGCGTCAGCTGTCCGATGCCGGCCTACTGGCTGCCGTGCTTGATGCCTGGCCCGTACGGACGCTGGCCCGCTCCCCCGCACACAAAAGACCCCCGTCCGGACTGGACGGGGGTCTTCTGTTAGTCGGGGGGAAGCGGCTTACAGCTTGCCGAATTCTTCCTTGACCGGCTTGTAGGTGTTGTCATCCTGGTACTCGTAGATGCCGATGTAAGCTTCCGTCGGGTCGCCGGCGTCGGAGAACGTTACGGGGCCGGACTGGCCGTCGTAGTCGATGTCCTTACCGTTGCGGAGCAGGGTGACGCAGCTCGGGAAGGTGTTGCACTTCTCGCCGCCCTCAGAGACTGCCTTGAGCTGGGCTGCGATGTCGGTGCCCTTGGTGCTCTTGGCTGCCTCGGCCGCCAGTGCGATCAGGTTCACTGCGTCGTAGGACTCGCCGGAGTAGCTGTAGTCCTTCAGCGCCGGGTCAATCCCCAGGAGCTTCTTCTTGAAGTCCTCCTTGGCGAAGGTGCCCGGGATGGTGCCCTGGGCGCCCTTCAGGGTTCCTGCCTGGAAGTCCTTGCTGTAATCGGACATGTTGCCGTCCACCATGAAGATCTGGGTCGGCTTGACGCCCTTGCCCGTCATCAGCGGAACGATGCTCTTGGCCTGGTCGAAGGTGATCAGGGCAATGGCATCCGGCTTGGCGGCGAGAACCTTGTCCACCTGGCTGCTGAACTGGGAATCGCCTTCATTGAACAGCTCCTGGGCAACAACCTTGCCGCCGGCCGCCTCGAAAGCTGCCTGGACGTTCTTCGCAAGGCCGGTTCCGTAGGCGTCGTTCAGGACGATCATGCCGACCGTCTGGGCGCCACAGGTGGCCATGTAGTTGCCGAGGACCTTGCCCTGGAGCACGTCCGAGGGCGCGGTGCGCCAGTAGAGGCCCTTGTCATCCCACGCCGTGAAGTCCGGGGAGGTGTTGGCCGGGGAGAACTGGACGACGCCGGCACCGGTGATCTGGTTGATCACGGTCTTGGAGACACCCGAGGAGGCGGCGCCGACGATTGCGCTGACGCCCTGTCCGAGCAGTGCCGTGGTGGACTGGGTGGCGATGTCGGTCTTGGTGTCGCCGGAGTCACGGTGGATGACCTCTACCGGCTTGCCCAGGACGCCGCCGGCATCGTTGACCTCCTTGATGCCGAGGTTGACACCTGCAATTTCGGGCGGGCCGAGGAAGGCCAGCGAACCCGTCGTCGGCAGGAGCGAGCCGATCTTCAGGGGCGTGGGGGTGGTGGTGGCCGAGGCGGGCACAGTGCCCGCTTCGCCGGCGGCGCTGGTACCGCCACCGGTGGCGCTGGGAGCCGGGCACGCGATTCCCGCGGCCGCGGCTGAGCTGGATCCCGACGAACTCGGGGCGGGTG
>NZ_KI914938.1:208458-209953 GCF_000520575.1 Arthrobacter sp. I3 | reverse complement strand
CGGTGAGCTTAGCGACGCGGGGCGCAACCCGGGGGAGTGAAGTCATGTACAAGCTCCTCGATCTAAAGGTGCGAACGGCCTTTGACGCGAAAGATCAGGTGTTCCTGATTCCACTTCAAGCTAGTGCAATTTCGACGTGAAAATAAGTGACTACGGTCACATCCTTATAACACTCGTTGCATAGAGGAAATCTGGACGGTTTGCGGCGGCTGTTTTGCCGGGGGGCGACGGCCCGGAACGGCTGCCCGGGTCAGTCGACCCCGAGGGCAAGCACGTGCGAGGGACAAGCCCGTGCGACGGGCCTGGAAACGCCGGGGGTCAGGGCCGCCAGGCTGCCGGGCGCCGCAGGGCGGCGCGCAGCCCAGTGCCCCAGGTGGGACTCGAACCCACAACACGCGGATTTTAAGTCCGCTGCCTCTGCCAATTGGGCTACTGGGGCGCCCGGTCAATGGTATCCCGCCGCCGGGCGGATCAGTCCGCGAAAGGCTCCGCGTAGCGGAAGGTGCCGCTCACGCCGCCGGGCCAGACGGCCAGCGGCAGCAACTGGAAGTGCGCGGCCCAGCCTGCCTCCGGCGGCGCCACCCCGAGCGAGGTGGACGGAACAAAGCCGAAGCGGGAGTAGTACTCGGGGCTGCCCAGCAGGGCTATCCCCCGCTCCCCCGCGGTGTTGGCCCGCGCCACGGTCTCGTTCATGAGCGCGGTGCCGATGCCGTGGCGCTGCAGCCGCGGCAGCACCCCGATCGGCCCGAGGCCGAGCAGCTCCAGCCCGTCCACCCATCCGCGGGTGCTGATCACATGCCCCACGATTTCGCCGTCGAGTTCGGCCACGATGCTGAACGCCGGCAGGTATTCCTGGCACTCGAACAACCGCGCCAGCAGCTTCACCTCCTCGGGTTCGCCGTCGACGTGCTCTCCGGTGGCGGGCGAGATGGCAAACGCGGCGGCGGTGAGGGCGAGGATGGCGGGACGGTCCGCCGGTTCCTCGCTGCGCAGCACGAGTTCCGGTGCCGGTTTGTGCACACCGTTGGCCGCGACGAGCTCGTGCAGTACCTCCAGCGCCCGTTCGGTGTCCGCCACCGGCACCAGCAGATGGTCATGGTGGAAGCCGGCCAGGACGTTGCAGCTGATCTTCGCCTCGGTCAGGGCCGCGCTGACGGCTGCCGTGAGGCCGATCGCCTCCAGCGAAGAGTGCACCTGGAGCGTGATCCAGGCCGCGACGAAGTCGTAGGAGAGCCCCAGGCTGTCCGCTTCGTTCCGCGGCAGCACGACGGTCAGCCCTTCCGCCTCACGGACGGCGGCCGCAATGGCCCCGGCCAGGGGCTTGCCGTGCGGCCACAGGGCGTAGACGTATTCGCCCTCGCGCAGTTCGGGGTGCATGGTGGCCAGGAGGGCGTGCAGGTCCTTTTCAGCTGTCATGGAGCCAGTCTAGGCGCGGGCCTCGCGCTCCGGTCCGCTCCCGGCGTCCTGGGGCGGCTGCCCGCCACGAAAACGGCGG
>NZ_KI914938.1:202274-208358 GCF_000520575.1 Arthrobacter sp. I3 | reverse complement strand
CTCCCCCTGAGGGGAACGGCCGCCGTCGAAGGCTCTGATCAGGCTACTTGGAGTCGGCCGGAACAGCTTCCTTGGTGTCGTTCTTGGCCGTGCCGTTCTTCGCGGCGTCGTTCTTGGCAGCATCCGCAGGCGTGCCGGCAACGGGAGCAGCGGCAGGCTTCGGGGCCGGCGTCGCTGCGGCCACGAAGGCGCCGCGCGGGTTGTCCAGATCCATCAGCTGCGTGGTGTCGCGGCCCAGGAAGAAGGCCCAGATCCAGCCGGAGATCACGCGGATCTTGCGCTCCACGGTGGGGATGGCCATGCCGTGGTAGCCACGGTGTGCCAGCCAGGCCAGCGGGCCCTTGAGGCCGATGCGGCCAAGCAGGTTGATGTTCGCCACGCCCTTCCATTCGCCGAAGCCGGCGACGGCGCCCAGGTTCTTGTGCTTGTAATCCTTGAGCGGCTTGTCCCAGCGGGAGGCCCACAGGTTCTTGGCGAGGCGCTTGGCCTGGCGCAGCGCGTGCTGCGCGTTCGGCACGCACGTGCCATCCGGCAGGCCGCTGCCCGTGAGGTCGGGGACGGCCGCGACGTCGCCGGCTGCCCAGGCGTTCTCGATGATGCCCTCGTCGCCTGCGATGCGCAGATCGGCCAGGACGCGGACGCGGCCGCGCGGCTCGAGCGGGAAGTCGGTGGAGCGGACCATCGGGTTGGCCTGCACACCGGCAGTCCAGACCAGGGTGTCGGTCTCGAATTCCTGGGCAGGGCTCTTGTCCGGGAGGTTGATGAGCTTCAGGGAACCCTCGGCGTTGTCGAGGGAGGTGTTCAGCAGGACCTCGATGCCGCGGCTGCGGAGGTGCTCGACGACCCATTCGGCCTGCGATGCCGTGACCTCGGGCATGATGCGGCCCATCGCCTCGACCAGGACGAAGCGGACTTCCTCCTGCTTGATGCGCGGGTTGTTCTTGACCGCGGCGCGGGCCAGGTCTTCCATTTCGGTGATGCACTCGATGCCGGCGAAGCCGCCGCCGACGACGACGAACGTCAGGGCGCGGGCGCGCTCAACGGGGTCCGTCATGAGGGAACCGGTTTCGATCCGCTCGAGAACCTTGTTGCGCAGGGCGACGGCCTCTTCGATGGTCTTCAGGCCGATGCCCTTGTCCGCGAGGCCCTTGATCGGGAACGTGCGGGTGATGGCGCCGGCGGCAAGCACGACGTCGAAGTAGGGAATCTCGAAGGTGCCGCCACCGTCGGAGGGGGCGACCACTGCCGTGCGGTTGGCGTGGTCGATCGAGGTGACGCGGCCCTGGATGAGTTCCGTCTGCTTCAGGTGCTGGCGGTGCGAGACGACTGCGTGGCGCGCCTCGATGTTGCCGCCGGCAACTTCCGGCAGGAAGGGCTGGTAGGTCATGTAGGGCAGCGGATCCACGAGGGTGACGATGCCACCGGCATTCGCGATCTTTTTCTGAAGTTTGAGGGCTACATACAGGCCGACGTACCCGCCGCCGACGACGAGTACCCGGGGACGGTCCTGGAGCTGAAGGGAGGATGCCATATCTCAAGAATACAGTAGTTTGTGAAAACCTTCACTAACTATGACGGCTTGCTGGAGTCCACCGGATTGACGGCCTCGGGTTCGGCCCTGCCGGTCCCGTCCGGCCCGTCCGGGCCGTCCTTCGGCGGCGTGCGCATGGCGGCCCGCAGCTGGAACGCGGCGGCCACAACGATTCCGACGAGCAGGGCTCCGAAGCCCAGGACCACCGCGGCCGGCACGGCACTGTCCAGCTGGGACGGCTTCTCCGCGACGGGCACGGTCGCTTCGGGCAGGGTGGGGGCAGCGCTGGAGGGTGCGGGCTCCGCGGCAGGGTCAGTCGTGGCGAGGTTTCCGCGCCGGTGGACCCGAATCCAGTCCGAAATGGACCCCAGCGGATTGACTTTGGTTTCCGGGACATCGGCCTTGAGGGCGGCCTCGGCGTTCAGCACGCCGAAGCCATAGAGCGGATCCTTCCCTGGCGCCCCGGCGTCCTTGGCCGTGGTGACGATCCGGTTGATGACCTGGCTGGCGGACATTTCGGGCCATTTGGAGCGAATCAGGGCCGCGACGCCGGACACGATGGGCGTGGCTCCGGAGGTGCCGGCCCAGTCGGCGTAGCCGCCGCCGGGCAGGCCGCCAACCAGGTCCTCGGCGGGAGCTGCGACGCCGATGCTGATGCCCTGGGAGGAGGAGTCGATGCTGGCCGCGCCGGTGCGGTCCAGGCCTGCAACCGTCAGGACGCCGGGGATGGTGGCCGGAGCGCCGACCTGGACGTTGCCGCCCACCCGGTTGCCCGCGGCGGCGACAATCACGACGTCCTTCTGTTCGGCGTAGAGGAATGCCGCGTCCCAGCTCTGCGGCCATTCCGGCGACGTGCTGCCGAGGGAGATGTTGATGACGCGGGCGCCGTTGTCCACGGCCCAGCGCACTGCCTCCGGGATCTGGTCCTGGTCGCTCTTGCCGCCCGGGTTGGCCGAACCGAGCCAAGTGGAGACGGACAGCAGCTGCGCTTCCGGGGCGACGCCGACAACCCCGTCAGGTCCAGCGGCCGGGCCAGCGGCAGGGCCAGTTGCGCTGGCGCTCGGTTTGGCAGTTGCTTCGGGCGCCTGGTGCCCCCGTCCGGCGAGCATGGTGGCCACGAGGGTGCCGTGTTCGGGTTTGGCGCCGATACTCTCCTGGCCGTTGGCCTTGCCGGCGCCGGAAATGTCCGCGCCGCCAGCGAGCACGCCGCCCAAATCCGGATGCCGGCCGTCCACTCCGCTGTCAATCACGGCGACCTTGACCCCGGCCCCCTTGGAAACGTCCCAGGCTTTGGTGATGCCGGACTCGGCGAGCCAGTATTCCTTGTCCCGCCAGGAGTCGGCGTGGGCGGGCGCGGCCAGGGTCAGCGCCGCCGTGGACGCCCCGCCGGCGAGGGCCAAGGCCATCAACGCGGAGGCGGTCCGGCGGCGCCGGGCTGTTGCTCTGGTCATTCAGGTCCTATCGGCGGATGCACCAGCGGCACGTGCGCGCGCTGGGGCACGGCTGCTGGGGCGGGATCATCGGATGCTGAGGGCAATTCCGTCAAGAATATCGTGTTCGCTGCTCACGGCCGTGGTGATGCGCCCGCCGGTGACCTCGGCCAGGCGCTGCAGGACCCGCCGCCAGACCAGGCCACCGGCGCCGATCACGTCCACCCGCCCGGGGTGCATGTAGGGCAGCGCGGCCCGCTCTTCCCGGGTCATTTCGAGCAGCTCGGTGCAGGCTTTCCGGATCGCGTCCAGGTCCAGTTCGGTGCCGTGGATCGCGGCCGGCGAGTACTCCGGCAGGCGCAGCGCGTGCGCGGTGATGGTGGTGACGGAGCCGGCCACGCCGACGACGGCGGTGGTGCGTTCCAGCGGAACGGTTTGTGCCGCCTCGCTGATGGCGGCGTCGACGTCGGCCTCCGCGGCCGCGATCTGATCCGCGGTGGGCGGATCGCTGCGCAGGTGCCGTTCGGTCATCCGGACGCAGCCGACGTCGACCGAGCGGGCCGCGATGACGCCGCCGGCGTTGCCCAGCACGAACTCCGTGCTGCCGCCGCCGAGGTCCACCACCAGCACGGGGTCCTGCCCGCGGGAGGGCAGGACACTGCTGGCGCCGGCGAAGGACAGCGCGGCTTCCTCGTCGCCGGTGATCACCTCGGGTTCGACGCCGAGGATGTCGCGGATGCCGTCGACGAAAACCTGGCGGTTGCGGGCATCGCGGGTGGCGGAGGTGGCCACGAAGCGCACCTTTTCGGCGCCGTGCTCGCGGATGAGGGCAGCGTAGTCCCGGGTCGCGGCGAAGGTGCGCTCGAGCGCTTCCTGGGCCAGTTCACCCGTGGAGTCCACGCCCTGGCCCAGCCGGACCACGCGCATTTCCCGCACGATGTCGGTCAGCCGCGGTTTGGCTGGCCCTGTTGCGTCGCCTGCGCTCACATCGGCGATCAGCAGGCGGATGGAGTTGGTGCCGCAGTCTACGGCCGCGACCCGGGTCACTTGGACTCCCCCGTGCCGGTGGTGGCGGCGGCGTCAGCGGCGCCGGCGGTGGCGGCGGTGTCAGCGGCGCCGGCGGCGTCGACGCGGGACTTGCGGACCGGTGCGGGCCGGCCCACGATCTCCGGCAGGCCTTGGGGGCCATGGCGGCTGAGGTCCCGGGACGGGGCCTCCCCGCCGGTGTCCCAGGCGCCGTCGCAGTAACAGCGCTCCACGGTCCACCATTCGGCGATGGCGGCGATCGATTCATCCCCCAGCGGGTTCACGCCCGGGCCGGCCGCCAGCGAATGCCCCACGAGGACGTGCAGGCATTTAACGCGGGTCGGCATTCCGCCGGCGGAGACGCCGTCGATTTCGGGAACGGCCCCGATGCCGGAGCGCGCGCCGATCTCGGCCCGGGAGGCCAGATATGCCTCGTGGGCGGACCGGTACCGGGCCGCGAGGCCGGCATCGGCAGCGAGCCGGTCGTTCATTTCGTTCATCAGCCCGGCGGCCTCCAGCCGCGATACCGCCGACGTGATCACCGGGTGGGTGAGGTAAAACGTGGTGGGGAACGGCGTACCGTTGCTGAGCCGCGGCGACGTGGCGGCGACGAGCGGGTTTCCGCAGACACAGCGGGCCGGGATTTCGACGACGTCGCGCACGGGCCGGCCCAACTGGCGGCTGAGGACCTCGAGATCGTGCGGTGACGGCTGGCGGGAGCCCTCCGGGGCGTCTGCCCTGTGCCGTGGTGCCGGGGTCCTGGCCCCGTCGTTGTCCTCGGCTGCTCGGTTCTGGTCCACTCGGTTCTCGTCCACGGGAGTGGCACCTTCCTGCCCTGTTCCGGATTGTCCGCGGGACAATCCCGGCGGCGGGCGCCGCTTCTAGTCTGTTGCCGATCGCCTGATGGACTCCCAGAGGGCGTCCACCCAGGGCAGGTTGGCCGGGTCTTGTGCTGATGCTGCACCCGCCGCGCCACCGGATTGCGCGGCAGGAAGATCGCTGCCGAATACCCAGTAGCCCGTCTCTCCGGGCATAACCATGTTAATGCGGTCGCGGGCCTGCTGTTTCACATAGTTGGGATCCTGCCACCGCGACACCTGGCGTTTGAGGTCCTCCTGCTTCGTCTGTTTGGCCGCAATGTCGGCCTGCAGCGCCGCGATTTCGGCGCGTTTGTCCAGGAAGATCTTGACCGTGGGGGCCAGCAGGATGGTGATGGCAATCATGACGACACCCAGGGCCAGCAGCCGGCCCGAGAACGCTTTGGCGGGCACGGGGTCCAGGGATTCGTCCGGCCCCCCTGCGGCGGTCCGGCCCGGGTTCTTGCCGCCGGCCTTGGCGTCGGTCTTGCTGCCGGACTTGGCGCCGTCCTTCCCGGCCGCCGGGCGGCTCTCGGGCTTTGCCGGGGCTGTTGCGGGACGGGGTTTGGCCGCAGATGCGGCGCCGGAGCTGCCCGGGGCCGGCTTGCCTGTGGAGGCTGATACCCGTGGCGGGGGCCGCTTCTAGTCTGTTGCCGATCGCCTGATGGACTCCCAGAGGGCGTCCACCCAGGGCAGGTTGGCCGGGTCTTGTGCTGATGCTGCACCCGCCGCGCCACCGGATTGCGCGGCAGGAAGATCGCTGCCGAATACCCAGTAGCCCGTCTCTCCGGGCATAACCATGTTAATGCGGTCGCGGGCCTGCTGTTTCACATAGTTGGGATCCTGCCACCGCGACACCTGGCGTTTGAGGTCCTCCTGCTTCGTCTGTTTGGCCGCAATGTCGGCCTGCAGCGCCGCGATTTCGGCGCGTTTGTCCAGGAAGATCTTGACCGTGGGGGCCAGCAGGATGGTGATGGCAATCATGACGACACCCAGGGCCAGCAGCCGGCCCGAGAACGCTTTGGCGGGCACGGGGTCCAGGGATTCGTCCGGCCCCCCTGCGGCGGTCCGGCCCGGGTTCTTGCCGCCGGCCTTGGCGTCGGTCTTGCTGCCGGACTTGGCGCCGTCCTTCCCGGCCGCCGGGCGGCTCTCGGGCTTTGCCGGGGCTGTTGCGGGACGGGGTTTGGCCGCAGATGCGGCGCCGGAGCTGCCCGGGGCCGGCTTGCCTGTGGAGGCTGAT
>NZ_KI914938.1:185709-202174 GCF_000520575.1 Arthrobacter sp. I3 | reverse complement strand
CGGCCGGCGCCGCCGTGCCGCTGCGGGCGCCGCCAAAGTCCGCCTGGATGACCTCGCCGCCGTCGGCTGCTGCCCCCAGGCCCGTGGCCGCAGGCTTGGCAGCAGCAGCCTTGGC
This sequence comes from Arthrobacter sp. I3, assembly GCF_000520575.1. Lineage (NCBI taxonomy): Bacteria > Bacillati > Actinomycetota > Actinomycetes > Micrococcales > Micrococcaceae > Arthrobacter > Arthrobacter sp. I3. Next base: position 202,059 of record NZ_KI914938.1, on the reverse strand, counting down.
GGCAGGCGTAGCCCGGGGAACATTGGGGCGTCGGGTTGCCATGTCACTCCTTCAAAAGCGGACCAAAAAAGAACCGGTGGCCATGGTCTTTCAACCATAGCCACCGGTTACCGGTTTTCGCGGCTAACTAGCCCTTGAAACGCGGGAACGCGCTGCGGCCGGCGTACCGTGCGGCGTCGTCGAGTTCCTCTTCGATACGCAGCAGCTGGTTGTACTTGGCCACGCGCTCGGAGCGTGCCGGGGCACCGGTCTTGATCTGTCCCGCGTTGGTGGCAACGGAGATGTCAGCAATGGTGGTGTCCTCGGTTTCGCCGGAGCGGTGTGAGGTGATGGTGGTGTAGCCGGCACGCTGGGCCAGGGACACGGCGTCCAGGGTCTCGGTCAGGGAACCGATCTGGTTGACCTTGACGAGCAGCGAGTTCGCGGTCTTGGTGTCGATGCCGCGCTGCAGGATGGCCGGGTTCGTGACGAAGAGGTCATCGCCCACGAGCTGGACCTTGTCGCCGATGGTGTCGGTGAGGGTCTTCCAGCCTTCCCAGTCGTTCTCATCCAGCGGGTCCTCGATGGACACGAGCGGGTAGTCGGCCACGAGCTCGGCGTAGTAGGCGCTCATCTCGGTGGCGGAAAGTGCCTTGCCTTCGAACTGATAGGCGCCGTCCTTGAAGAACTCGGAGGAGGCGACGTCGAGGGCCAGGGCGATGTCCTTGCCCGGGGTGTAGCCGGCGTTCTTGATGGCTTCCTGGATCAGGTCCAGGGCGGCACGGTTGGACGGCAGGTTCGGCGCGAAGCCGCCCTCGTCACCCAGGCCGGTGGACAGGCCCTTGGCCTGCAGGACGGACTTGAGGTTGTGGTAGACCTCGACGCCCCAGCGCAGGCCTTCGGAGAAGGTCTCGGCGCCGATCGGGACGATCATGAATTCCTGGATGTCCACGTCGGAGTCGGCGTGCGAGCCGCCGTTGAGGATGTTCATCAGCGGCACGGGCAGGACGTGCGCGTTGGGCCCGCCCAGATACTTGTACAGCGGCAGGTCAGCGGAGGCGGCGGCGGCGTTGGCCACGGCCAGGGACACGCCCAGGATGGCGTTGGCGCCGAGCTTGCCCTTGTTGGGGGTGCCGTCCAGGTCGATCATGGCCTGGTCGATGCTGCGCTGGTCGGTCGCGTCGAAGCCGGTCAGGGCCGGGGCGATCTGGTCGATGACCGCGTCGACGGCCTTCTGGACGCCCTTGCCGAGGTAGCGGCCCTTGTCGCCGTCGCGAAGTTCAACGGCCTCGTGCTCGCCGGTGGAAGCGCCGGAGGGAACTGCTGCGCGGCCGATCTGGCCGTCCGAGAGCAGGACTTCAACTTCTACGGTCGGGTTGCCACGGGAATCGAGGATTTCGCGGGCGTGGATGGCATCGATAAGCGCCATGGATATGCTCCTTTGGGTGAAGCGATCTGCAGGGAATCTGACTGCTTGGACTCTGGCTGAACATCAAGCGGAAAAGCCGACGTCGTCGTCGCTACTAGCGTAGTCGAGAGCGGGATAAGTTACGGAAACCTATCCAATCCCCGGACGTCATGATGGTGCCGCTACCGTGCCGACTCTAAGTCTGCCAGCACTATTGTGCCGAGGGCCTGGGGCCGGTGCTGTCCTGGAACCGGCGCAGGGCGCCGCGGAGGGCGCGTTCGGCGTCGAGCCCGCCGGCCCGGGCAGCGGCCACGATCCCGAACAGCAGGTCGCCGAGTTCCTCCTCGGCGGCCGGGAGGTCGACGGCGGTTCCGGCGGCGGTTTGGCCGGCGGCCGCTGCCATGCCCGCGCGTTCGGCGCGGTCCAGGAGCTTTTGGGCCCGCGCGAGGGCCGGCAGCGCGGCGGGAACCCCGTCGAAGACGTGGCCGCGTTCGGGCATCTCGGCCTTCTTGACGGCGTCCCATTTCAGGACGATCTCCTCCACCGTTGCCGGGAAGGAATCCTGCAGCGAGCCGTCGGGCCGGAACACGTGCGGGTTGCGCCGGATCATCTTGGCCTTCAGAACCCGGGCGACATCGTCCAGGTCAAAGGCGCCGCGTTCCTCGGCGAGCCGGGCGTGGAGCACCACCTGCAACAGGACGTCCCCCAGTTCAGACTGCAGTTCCGCGTCGCCGGCGCCGGTCTCGATGGTCTCGGCCACCTCATAGGCCTCCTCCAGGAGGTACTCCACGAGGGACTCGTGGGTGAGGGCACCCATCCAGGGGCAATGCTCGCGCAGGGCCGCAATCAAAGCGACGAGCCCCTGGACGGGTGATGTGTCCTCGTTAGCCAAGATCGGAGTAGGCCTCGTTGATGTATTCGACCAGGGCTTCCTTCTCCTCGAGCGGCAGGAAGGCGGCCTCGGCCGCGTTGAGCGTCAGCTCCAGCAGGTCATCGAGGTCGTAGTCGAACGTCTCAACCAGGAGTTCGAACTCGTCGGTCAGCGTCACGCCGCTCATGAGCCGGTTGTCAGTGTTGATGGTGACGTTGAAGCCGAGCTGGTAGAGCATGTCCAGCGGGTGGCTTTCGATGCCCTCACCGAAACCGGCAATGGCACCGGTCTGCAGGTTGGAGGAGGGGCAGATCTCCAGGGCGATGCCACGGTCCCGCACCCAGCTGGCGAGCTCGCCCAGGGTCACCATGCCGATGGTGTCGTTGGCGGAGTCGTCGAAGCCTTCGGCGTCGGCGGCCTCTTCGTCCTCTTCGAATTCGATCGTGACGTCCTCGGCGATCCGGACGCCGTGGCCCAGGCGCAGGGCCCGGCCGTCAACGAGGGCCGACTGGATGCTTTCCAGACCGGCGGCTTCGCCGGCGTGGACGGTGGCCGGGAAGTTGTGCTGGGCCAGGTAGGTGAAGGCGTCCTTGAAGCGGGACGGCAGGAAGCCGTCCTCGGCGCCGGCGATGTCGAAGCCGACGGCGCCGTTGTTGCGGTGGCGGACGGCCAGTTCGGCGATCTCCTGGCCGCGGTCGGCGTGGCGCATGGCGGTGATGAGCTGACCCACCTGGATATCGCGGCCGGTCTCTGCCACGGCGTCCACTCCAGCTTCGAGGCCGGCCTGCACGGCTTCGACCACGTCGTCCAGGCTCAGGCCCTTCTGCAGGTGCTGTTCGGGTGCCCAGCGCACCTCGCCGTACACGACGCCGTCGTCGGCCAGGTCTTCGACGAATTCCTTCGCGACGCGGAACAGGCCCTCCTTGGTCTGCATCACGGCGATGGTGTGGTCGAAAGTCTCCAGGTAGCGGACCAGGGAACCGGAGTCGGCGGATTCGCGGAACCACTCCCCCAGTGCGACGGGGTCCGTGGACGGCAGCGTGTGGCCGACGGCCTCAGCAAGTTCAATGATGGTGGCCGGGCGGAGTCCGCCGTCCAGGTGGTCGTGAAGGGAAACCTTGGGAAGGCCCTTCAGGTCGAAGTCGAGGTCAGGGGCAGCGTCAGGAATAGTCTCAGTCACGTTCCAACCATAGGGTCGCCGGGCGCCGGAAGCTACTTTCCGGACGCTCCGGACTCAGCGGACGGACCGGCCAGCATCGTGCCGTGCAGCTCGGAAGCACGCTCACCGGAGGCGGGTTCGGCGACGTATTCGGTCTCAGACGGGACCGGCCGGGTGTCGTGGCGGCCCAGGCGCTTGTGCCACCAGCGCAGGAGATGGTCGATGAGGACACCGAGCACAATGGCGAATACCACCGCGATGCCCGCGCTGAGCAACGGGTTGTGGTGCAGCCACGGGAAGGAACTGGCCAGGACGCCGATGCCGATAGAGTAGGCCACCCACGTCAGGCAGGCGAAGCCGTCCAGGAAGAAGAACCGGCGGTGCGGAAACGCCGTCGTGCCTGCCACGTAGTTGACCGCGACACGGCCCCACGGAATGTACCGGGCGGTGAAGATCAGGACAGCGCCGCGCTTCTCGAGTTCGTAGTGGGCCCAACCGAACACCTTTTGGACCTTTGGCTTGCGCATCCAGCGGAACCGCTCGAGGCCAATCTTGCGGCCGAGCATGTAGGCCATGTTGTCGCCGGCCATGGCTCCCACGAGCGCCGTGAGGCCCAGGATCCACAGGTTGGGCTGGCCGCTGTGCACGGAGTACGCCGCCAGGGCAACGATCAGGGTCTCGCTCGGGACCACCATCGCGAAGCCGTCCACGAAGAAAAAAACCAGCAGGAGGGGGTAGATCCACCACTGGCCAGCGGCATGGAGCACGGCCTCGTTAATGAACTCCATGCAGGTGGTGCTCCTTGATGACTGGGAACGGACAACTAAGCCGTAACGTACTCGCGATGACAGTGGGTAGAACTATGGACGAAACTTTGCACGACGTGCGGCCAACAAACGTGACCCAAATCGCTCCTAAGTGTCCCATGGGTGGGCCCAATCCGCCTAGGACTCGGCGGGCGGCACGGAATGCGTCTGTTCCTCCGGTACGCGGCCGCGCACCCTGCTGATCACGCGGTCCAGGACGACGCCCAGGACGATCGCGCAGACGATGGCAATGGCCGCTCCCAGCACGTGGTTTTTCTCAAACCACGGACCAACGGTCAGGCCGATCCCCACCGAGTAGCTGGCCCACAGCAGCGCCGAGAGCACCGTCAGGCTGACGAATCTGCGCCACGGGTAGTGTGTGGCACCGGCGGTCAGGTTAACGGCCACCCGCCCGATCGGGACGAAGCGCGCCACAAGGATCAGTGAGGCAGGCCGTTTCCGCAGTTCCCGGCCGGCCCAGCGGAAGGCCGCCTGCATGCGCGGGCCGCGCTGCCACGCCCAGCGCCGGGTTCCGGTCCCGCGGCCGATCAGGTAGGCCATGTTGTCGCCCACCAGTGCCCCTGCGGCAGCCGTTGCGATCAGGAGCAGAGGGTTGGGGACGCCCGCCGTGGCGGCGACTGCAGCCAGGCCCACCACCACCGATTCGCTCGGAATCGGGGGGAAGAAGCCGTCGATCACGCAGCAGGCGAAAACCAGGACGAGGACCCAGGGTTGCCCTGCGGCGGCGAGGATGAAGTCGTTGATTGCCTGCACAGCTTCCTAACGCGCGGCGGGGCCAGATCGATCCAAGCGCAGGCTCGGCCGGAGCCGGGCCTGCGCTTGACGGGTACTGCTGTGGAGTCAGTCTTGTGGAGTTAGTGTACCGCCGGCTCCGGCCGCCGTTGCCCTATCACGTACGGCTGTTATCCCCAGGGTTTGGGCGCCATAAGGGATAGGGCAACGGGGTTAGGCGATGCGGTCGATGATGAGCTTCTGAGCGGGCCGGGAGCCCTCGGGGGCGATCACGGCGGCGTGTTCGAGCGCTTCCTTGGCACGCTCGAACTTCTCCGGTGTGTCCGTCAGCAGGGTCATGAGCGGTTCGCCCGCCTTGACCGTGGCGCCGGGCTTGGCGTGCATCCGCACCCCGGCACCGGCCTGGACCTGGTCCTCCTTGCGGGCGCGCCCGGCACCGAGCCGCCAGGCAGCGACGCCGACGGCCATCGCGTCGAGTTCCACCAGGACGCCGTCGGCCGGGGCGTAGATGACCTCGGATTCCTTGGCGACCGGGAGCTTGGCGCGCGGGTCTCCGCCCTGGGCCTCAATCATCCGGTTCCAGACGTCCATAGCCCGGCCGTCCCGGAGTGCCGCCCGGGGATCGGCGTCGCGGATGCCGGCGCACGCCAGCATTTCCTCCGCGAGCCGGACGGTGAGTTCGACGACGTCGTCCGGGCCTCCGCCGGCGAGGACCTCCACGGATTCCTCGACCTCGATCGCGTTGCCCGCGGTCAGGCCCAGCGGCGTGTTCATGTTGGTGAGCAGGGCCACCGTGTTGACGCCGGCGTCCTTGCCCAGCGCCACCATGGTCTCGGCCAGTTCGCGGGCGCGCGCCTCGTCCTTCATGAACGCGCCGCTGCCCACCTTGACGTCGAGCACCAGCGAGCCGGTGCCTTCGGCGATCTTCTTGCTCATGATCGAGGAGGCGATCAGCGGGATGGCCTCCACGGTTCCGGTGACATCGCGGAGCGCGTAGAGCTTCTTGTCCGCCGGGGCCAGCCCGGCGCCGGCCGCGCAAATGACCGCGCCGACGTCCTGGAGCTGGGCCATCATTTCCTCATTGCTCAGGGCCGCACGCCAGCCCGGGATGGCCTCGAGCTTGTCCAGGGTGCCGCCGGTGTGGCCGAGGCCGCGGCCCGAGAGCTGCGGCACTGCCACGCCAAACACCGCCACCAGCGGAGCCAGCGGCAGGGTGATCTTATCCCCGACGCCGCCGGTGGAGTGCTTGTCCGACGTCGCCTTCACGCCGCCGTCGGGCCGCCGCAGGCTGGAGAAGTCCATCCGCTCGCCGGAGGCGATCATGGCCGCCGTCCAGCGGGAGATCTCGGCCCGGTCCATGCCGTTGAGCAGGATGGCCATGTTCAGGGCGGCCATCTGTTCGTCGGCGATGGCGCCGCGGGTGTACGCGTCGATTGTCCAGTCGATCTGGGCCGGGCTGAGCACACCCTTGTCCCGCTTGATGCGGATGATGTCGACGGCGTCGAACGCTTCACTGTTGTTGGGGCTCTGTGTCGTTTGTGTCACCGGGGTTCCTCCAGGTGTTGGGGGCCAAAGGCATCGGGAAGGACCTGGTCCATGGTCTTGATTCCCTGCGTGGTCATGAGCTCCATGTCCGGAGCCCGGAATTCGTAGAGCAGCTGGCGGCAGCGCCCGCACGGCATGAGGACATTCCCGCCGGCGTCGACGCAGTAGAAGGCGCGCAGCCGTCCCCCGCCGGTCATCTGCAGGTTGCCCACCAGGGCACACTCGGCGCACAGGGTCAGCCCGTAGCTGGCGTTTTCGACATTGCAGCCGCTGACGATCCGCCCGTCTCCAGTGAGGGCCGCGGCCCCCACCGGAAACTTCGAATACGGCGCATAGGCGTTCTTCATGGCGGACACTGCCGCGGCTTCGAGTGCAGCCCAGTCGACGTCGGTGCTGTCCATTCTCAGCCCTTGATGTACGGTATGCCGTCAGCCGCCGGCGGCCGGGAGCGGCCGACGAGCCCGGCCACGGCAAACACGGTCACCACGTACGGCAGCATGGCCATGAACTGGCTCGGCACCGGGGTGCCGATGATCGTCACGATGCTCTGCAGGTTGTCGGCGAAGCCGAACAGCAGCGCCGCGAAGAACGCCCCGATCGGGTTCCAGCGGCCCAGGATCATGGCGGCGAGGGCAATGAAGCCGCGCCCGCCGGAGATTTCCTTGGTGAAGCTGTCGATCGCCACAAGGGTGAAGAACGATCCGCCGATCCCGGCGACGGCACCGCCGAGAGTGACGTTCCAGAAGCGGGTCGCGTTGACCTTGATGCCCAGGGTGTCGGCCGCCTGCGGGTGCTCACCCACGGCACGGACGCGCAGGCCCCACTTCGTCTTGAACAGTGCGACCCAGATCACGATGACCGCCACGTACATCAGGTAGCCCACCACGGACTGCTTGAAGAGGATGGGCCCGATCACGGGGATGCTGGACAGGACCGGGATATCGATGATGGGCAGCTCGGCGGGCGAGTTGTACTTCTCCGGATCGGACTGCATCACCGTGGTGAACAGGAAGCCGGTGAGCCCGGAGACCAGGACGTTGAGCACGACGCCAACGATGATCTGGTTGACCACGTACTTGATGCTGAACACTGCCAGCACCACCGACACAAGGGCGCCCGCCACGGCCGCCGCAAGCAGGCCCAGGTAGGGGTTGTGCGTCAGGCTGGCGACGAGCGCGGCCGTGAAGGCACCGCCCAGGAGCTGGCCTTCGATGGCGATGTTAACGACGCCGGCGCGTTCGCACAGCACACCTGAGAGGGAGCCGAAGACGATCGGCACGGCGAGGGTCACGGATCCGGCGATGAGGCCTGCCAGCGAAATACTGGGGGTCCGGGCGCCGCCCACCACCCAGATCAGGAAGGCGACCACGAAAACGACGGTGAACACGGCCGGCACCCAGCGCGGGGGCCGCCGGTTCGCTCTAGCCTTCAGGACCAGGGCGTAGCCCGCGAGGACCAGCAGGATCAGGGAGAGCACCATGCCGGACAGGAACGCGGGTACTTCGATCGCCGGGAGCTGGAAGAAGTCTCCGCTGGATGAAACCCCGAACTTGGCGTTCGCCTGCGGGCCCAGCAGTCCGAAGAAGATGAAGGCGATGGTGGCCAGCACCGCAAGCGTGACCGGCAACTTCCAAGTCACGGGCTTGGCGGACACCGTCGGCCTGTGGTTCTTCTCCGGCTGTGGTTTTCCTTCGACGGGCGAGGTTGCTGTTGTGCTCATGCGGCACCTCCGGTGGTTGCGGCCTGCTTGGTTTTGCCGGCGGTCGCGGCCTTCTTCTTGCGCGGGTTGAGTCCGAAGATCGCCCGGACCAGCGGCGGCGCCGCGATGAACAGCACGATGAGTGACTGGACCACGAGCACGATGTCGATCGGAGTTCCGGTCTGGATCTGCATCTGGACAGCGCCTGCGCGGAAGGCCCCGAACAGCAGGCCGGCGGCGAAGGTGCCCCATGGCGAGGACCGTCCAAGCAGGGCGACCGTGATCGCGTCAAAGCCGTAGGTTGCCGCGACACCGTCGGTCAGGACCTTTTCGGTGCCCGCCACCTGTGCCACGCCGGCCAGGCCGGCCAGGCCACCGGCAATGGTCATCACCAGGATGGTGGCCCTGGAGACGTTGATGCCGGCGGTCAGGGCTGCCTTGGGGTTGGCCCCGACGGCACGGAATTCGAAACCGAGCGTGGAGCGGTTCAGCAGCCACGAAACAAACACGGTGGCCGCGATGGCCAGCAGGAATCCCAGGTGCAGCCGGTACTGGCTGCCGAAGATCAGCGGGTACGCGGCGCTGGGGTCCACGATGGGCGATATTGGTGTGTCCGCCCCCGGACGCTGGAACAAGTCCGTGTCGAGCAGGTATCGCAGGAAATAGAGTGCGATGTAGTTGAACATGATGGTCACGATGACCTCGTGAGCGCCGGTCCGGGCTTTGAGCACGCCGACGATGCCGCCCCAGACGGCGCCGCCGATGACGCCGGCCACCAGGACCAGCAGCAGGTGTATCCCCAGCGGCAGGTGCAGCGCGAAGCCGACCCACGAGGCGAGGATGCCGGCCATGATGATCTGGCCCTGCGCACCGATGTTGAACAGGCCCGCGCGGAAGGCCAGGGCGACGCCGAGGCCGGCGGTGATCAGCGGGGTGGCGATGGTCAGCGTCTCCATGAGGGGGGCGAACTGTCCGGCCACGCCGTTCCCGCGGGGGTTGAAGACCGCGCCCTGGAAGAGGGCGACGTAGGAATCGGTGGCGGCGGACCAGACGGCGATGAGGAAGTCACTGGGCCGGGCAAAGAGATAGCCCGCCGTGGTGCCGACAACCTTGTCCGTCATGGCGATGAGCAGGCCGCCGAGGATCAGCGCGAGCAGCACCGCCAGGATGGTCACGATGCCGTTGCCGGTGAAGATCTTGCGCAGCAGCGACTCCTCTTCCGGGGCACCCGGAAGAGCGCCGCTCTGGGTCGAGACCGGAACGGCCGATGGCTGGTGGGCGCCTCCCGCGGTGTCCAGCGAGGTGACGAAGTCTGCATCGTCCTCGAGCGGTTCAGGCTCCACGTCGGTGGCCTGCGATGCCGGAAGCTGGTCCGGGTCCGGTGCGGCCGCGGACCGCGGCTCGGTGTTCTCACTCATGGGGGTCTCCTACGGCGCCGGAGCCGGGCTCCTGCACGGACGGGGCGGCGGGGGCCGGGTTCATGGCCGGCTTCGTTGCGGGGTTTTCGGCAGGGTTTTCTGCTGCGTTCGCGGCCGGGTTTTCAGAAAGGGATCGGGCCGAGTGCCTGCCTGCGGCGTCGGCCTGGGCCTCGTCCGGGGAAACGCCGGCCATCATCAGGCCCAGGACGTCACGTCCGGTGCCGGCCGGCACGATCCCGACCAGCCGGCCCTTGTACAGCACGGCGATCCGGTCGGCGAGTTCAATCACCTCGTCCAGTTCGGTGGAGACGATCATGACGGGCGTGCCGTGGTCCCGCTCCGCGACGATCCGCTTGTGCAGGAACTCGATGGAGCCCACGTCCACGCCGCGGGTGGGCTGGGAAGCGATGAAGAGCCGCAGCGGCCGGGAGAGCTCCCGGGCCATGACGACCTTCTGCTGGTTGCCGCCGGACAGGGTGCCGGCTGCCAGTGAGCCGGACGGGGTGCGGACGTCGAATTCCGCGATCCGGGTCTTGGCGTTCTCCAGGACCTTGGCCGGGCTCATGCTGATGCCCTTGGCGAACGGCGCCTGGTCGTAGCGGTCCAGGATCAGGTTCTCGGCGATGGAGAACGTGCCGATCAGCCCGTCGAGGGACCGGTCTTCCGGCACGAATCCGACGCCGGCGTTGAGGACCTCCTTGACGCTGCGGCCCACGAGTTCTTCGCCGTCGAGCGTGATCGAGCCGTGGACCCGCTCGTGCAGGCCCAAAATGGCTTCGGTCAGTTCCGTCTGGCCGTTGCCCTGGACGCCGGCGACGGCGAGGATCTCGCCGCGGGCGATTCCGAAGCTGATCCCGTCCACCACGTGCTGGCCATTGGGGGCGATGACGGTGAGGTTGTTGACCTCGAAGGTGGTCTCCTGCGGATTCGCGGGAGCCTTGTCCAGGGTCAGGCTCACGGCCCGGCCCACCATCATGGAGGCCAGCTCGGTGGTCGAGGCGCCGGGATCGGCCGAGCCCACGACCTTGCCGCGCCGGATGACGGTGATGGTGTCCGAAACGGCCTTCACCTCACGCAGCTTGTGGGAAATGAAGACGATCGACGTGCCGTGGCTCTTGAGCTGGCGCATGATGTCCAGCAGTTCATCGGTGTCCTGCGGGGTCAGCACGGCCGTGGGCTCATCGAGGATGAGCACCTTGGCGTCGCGGACCAGTGCCTTGATGATCTCCACGCGCTGCTGCACGCCCACGGGTAGGTCTTCGATCAGCGCGTCGGGGTCGACGTCGAAACCGTACCGGTCGGAGATCTCCCGGATTTTCCGGCGGGTGTCATCCAGGTCCAGGAATCCGCCGGTCTTGGTGGTCTCCGCTCCCAGGGCAACGTTCTCCGCGACCGTGAAGACGGGGACCAGCATGAAGTGCTGGTGCACCATGCCGATGCCGGCCGCCATGGCGTCGCCGGGGCCGCGGAACGTGACCGGTTTGTCGTCGATGAGGATTTCGCCCTCTGTGGGCTCGTACAGTCCGTAGAGGACGTTCATCAGCGTGGACTTGCCAGCGCCGTTCTCACCGAGCAGACAGTGGATCTGCCCGGGTTCAACAACCACATCGATGTGATCGTTTGCTACCAGGGAGCCGAAGCGTTTGGTAATGCCCTTGAGTTCAAGTTTCAAAACTCTGACCAATCTCGAGGTGTCCGGAAGGCTTGGTCCGGACGCGTAGGGGCGCTGCAGCACCAGCTTAGTGCCTGGGATCTGAGGCACTAAGGGCCGCAACGAAAAGCGCCACAGCCCGTGCGGTGGTGACCGGACGGGCCGTGGCGCTTAGCGGAGGAAGTTAGGCTTTCGGGCTGGCTGCAGATTCAACCTTCAGCTTGCCGTCGGCGATGTCCTTCTTGATCTGGTCCAGCTCGGACTTCAGTTCGGCCGGAACCTGGGAATCCATGTCGTGGAACGGGGCAAGCTGAACGCCGTCGTTCGCGAGGGTGCCAACGTACGGCTTGTTGGTGAACTGGCCGTCCTTGTCCTGCTTGACGACCGCCTCGACGGCCTGGCCCATCTGCTTCATGACGGAGGAGAGCATGATGTCCTTGTAGTCCGGTGCCGTGAGGAAGCCGTCGGAGTCAACCCAGATGAGCTTGACGTCCTTGCCGGCTGCCTTGGCTTCCTGCAGGGCCGCGCCGGCTCCCTTGCCGACCGGACCGGCGACGGGCATGACGATGTCGGCGCCCTGGTCCAGGAAGTTCTGGGTGAACTGCTTGCCCTTGTCCTGCTTTTCGAAGTCGCCGGTGAAGGAGCCGTCCTGCTTGGCCTTGTCCCAGCCGAGAAGCTTGACGTCCTTGCCCTTCTTCTCGTTGTAGTACTTCACGCCGTCGGCAAAACCGTCCATGAAGATGGTGACCGTGGGGATCTTGATGCCGCCGAACGTGGCGACCGTCCCGGTCTTGGTGGTGCCGGCTGCGAGGTAGCCGGCCAGGAATGCTGCCTGGGCGGTGTCGTAGATGATCGGCTTAACGTTGGCGACCGGGGTGTCGTAGCCGAAGTCGATGATGGCGAAGTGCTTGTCCGGGTTCGCGGTGGCCTGGGACTTGGTGGCGTCGCCGAGCAGGAAGCCGACCGTGATGGTCAGGTTGCAGCCCGCGGAGACCATGGCGCGCAGGTTGGGCTCGAAGTCGTTGTTGGTCTTGGACTCGGCCTGGTTCATCTTAAGGCCCAGCTCCGACGTGACCTTCTTCAAGCCCTCGTAGGAAGACTGGTTGAACGACTGGTCATCGAACCCGCCCGAGTCGGACACGATGCAGCCCTGGTAGTTGCTGGCGGTGCTGGTGGCGGTGCTGGCCTCCGGGGCAGCTCCGCAGCCGGTCAGCAGGAGTGCAGCCGCGCCCGCGGTGGCGACGCCGGCCATTGATCCGCGCTTAAAGGTGGCACGCAGAGAGTTCTTCAATTTTCCTCCAGGAAGAAAGAGTAGGCGCTACGACGGAAGTTCAATGAGTGTCTGTCTGCGGTGTTCCGCTGATCTCTGTTGTCACTGATGGATTTCGCAGCACTGCGCCGAGGCGCACTGATGCAAGCTACTGTAGTGGCCTGCGCCACGTCCCGATAACACACGTCCCGGCGAATGCCCAGATTGTTGAGAACTTGTTACCTAGAGGTAGCCGGTGCCCGCCGCGACCACATACGCCTCCGGCGCCTGTCCCCGCAGGAACCGGCGCCGGAGGCGTATGTGGCGGCACGGCGATTGCCGGGTGTCAGGCTACAGCCGCACGAGCATCTTGCCGGTGTTGGCGCCGTCGAGCAGGTCCATGAAGGCCTGCGGGGCGTTTTCCAGCCCGTCCACCACCGTCTCGTCGTAGCGGACCGTTCCGTCGGCCAGCCAGCCGGACATGGTCTCGACGAACTCGGCCATGTGCTGCCAGTAGCCGCCCACCAGGAAGCCCTTGAGCGTCAACTGCTTGCCGATCGCCAGCATGAGGTTCCGCGGCGCCGGCGTGGGCTCGGTCGCGTTGTACTGGGCGATGGCCCCGCACATGGCCACCCGGCCACCGACCGTGAGAGCGGACAGCGCGGCTTCGAGGTGCTCGCCGCCGACGTTGTCGAAGTAGACGTCGATCCCGCGCTCACCCGCGGCCGCGGCGAGCTGTTCCGCCACGGGGCCGTCGTGGTAGTTGAACGCGGCGTCGAAGCCGAGTTCGAGCAGGCGTGCCACCTTTTCCGGCGAGCCGGCGCTGCCGATCACTCTGGACGCGCCCATGGCCTTCGCGATCTGCCCGACAAGCGAGCCGACCGCGCCGGCGGCGCCCGAGACGAACACGGCGTCGCCGGGCTTGAATTCCGCGACCTTCAGCAGTCCCGCGTAGGCGGTCAGCCCGGTCATGCCGAGGGCGCCGAGGAATGCTGACGCGGGGGCCAGATCGGTGCGCGCCACCGTGGTGGCCGCGGCATCGACGACGGCGTATTCGCGCCAGCCGAGGCCGTGCACCACCGTGTCGCCCACAGCGCGCCCTTCGGCCCGGGACGCCATGACTTCGCCGACGGCGCCGCCGTCGAGGGCGGTATCCAGCGCAAACGGCGCGGAGTAGGACTTGACGTCGTTCATGCGTCCGCGCATGTACGGGTCCACCGAGATGAACAGGTTGCGGACCAGGACCTGGCCGTCCTGCAGTTCGGGCAGCGCCGACTCGGCGAGGCGGAAGTTCGCCGGGACGGGGCGGCCGTGGGGGCGGGACGCCAGCTGGATCTCGCGGGTGGTGGCGGGAAGGGTGAGAGTTTCGGTGTTGTTGCTCATGCGGCTACCTCCAGGATGGTGATGTCGACAGTGATGTTGCCGCGGGTGGCGTTGGAGTACGGGCAGATCTGGTGGGCCTTGGCCACGAGGGCCTCGGCCGTGTCCCGGTCCACGGCGGGCAGGGCGATCTCAAGTTCGGCGGCCAGACCGTAGCCGGCACCGTCTTCGAGGGCGCCGAAGTGGATCTTGGCGGCGACGGCGGAGTCCGTCAGGTCGGCGCGTTCCTTGCGTCCCACCAGGCGCAGGGCGGAGTGGAAGCACGCGGCGTAGCCGGCGGCAAAGAGCTGTTCGGGGTTGGTGCCCGCGCCGTCACCGCCGAGTTCGACCGGGCTGGCAAGGGTGACGCTCAGCTTGCCGTCCTTGCTGATGGCGGTGCCGTCGCGGCCTTCGCCGGAGGCCAGGGCCTCTGCTGTGTAAAGGGTCTTCATGGGGTTTCCGTTCTGTCGGAGGGAAGAAGGGGTTCAGTGGGAACTCGCCGGAAGCCTGCGGAGTCGCCGTGAATTTCCGGCGAGTTGGCACGCCTCCCGCGATTTCGACGTCGGCCGTGTGGGCCTGGGAAGGGTGGTGGAGAGGGAAGGGCTTAGTGGGAGGCGTGAAGCGCGTTCGTCAGCCGGCCCAGGGTGTCGCGGAGCTGGTCCAGTTCCGCGGCGGTGAGCCCGGCGGCGTCTGCCAAACGCTGCGGGATGCCGCTGGCCTTGGCGCTCAGGGCGGCGCCGGCGTCGGTCAGGAAGATCTCCACGCGGCGCTCGTCCTCGGCGGAGCGGCGGCGCTGGACAAGGCCGAGCGCTTCGAGCCGCTTGAGCAGCGGCGATAGCGTGCCGGAGTCCAGGCCCAGCTCCTCCCCCAGTTCACGCACGCTGCGCGGCTCCGCTTCCCAGAGCACCAGCATGGCGAGGTACTGCGGGTAGGTCAGGCCGAGCTCCTCGAGCATGGGCCGGTAGGCGGCCGTGGCGGCACGTGAGGCAGAGTACATCGCAAAGCACACCTGCCGGTTCAGGCGGAGCGCTTCCGGGCCGCCCGTGCGGGCCTCTTCTGACATGGTCATGACTCCACCGTACTGCACAATTCAGTTGTGTGCAATTCAGTTGTGCACAACTGGATTGCACAGCGGGAAGCGGTCACAGGCGTGCAGGGGGCGCCGCGGCCTTATTCCCGGCCGCGACCGCGGAGTTTCCCCACGTTTGACGGGTGCCGACGGCGTGTCGGCCCGCACCGCCGGCGTGTCCCGGCGTCGTGCCGGCAAAGGTGGGGAAACTCCGCGCGGCGGTCCTGGCCGGGTGCAAGCAGGGCGGGCACGGCGTAGGGGCCCGGGTGCCGCAGGGCGGGCCCGGCGTAGGGACCAAGGTGCAGCAGGGCGGGTCAGGTGTAGGGGCCCGGGCGGAACGGCTTACAGGTCGCGGATGGTGCGCAGGGCCGCCGCCGTGAGCACCTGGATGCCCAGGCCCAGCGCCCGCTCATCGACGATGTAGTCACCGCGGTGGAGGTCATACTCTTCCCCGCCGGGCGTCTTCGTGCCGAGGCGCATCATGGCCCCGGGGGTGTCGGCCAGGAACCAGGCAAAGTCTTCCCCGCCCATGGACTGCGGGGTCAGGACCACGGCGCCCTCGCCGATTTCGGCGCGGGCCGCGGCCTCGATCAGCGCGGTCTCGTGCTCGGAGTTGACCACCGGCGGCACGCCGCGGGTGTGCTCCAGGTGGACATCGACGCCATACGGCTCGGCGACCTGCCGGATGATGTCGTCGAGCAGCTCGCCGGCGTCGTGCCAGGCGTCGCGGTCCAGGCAGCGCATGGTGCCGGCCATGTAGCCGCTGCCCGGGATGGCGTTCGGGGCCGAGCCCGCGGAGATCTGCCCCCAGACCACGGACACGCCGCTGCGGACATCGACGCGGCGCGAGAGCACTGCGGGAACGTTGACCGCGATCTGCGCCAGGGCGAAGACCAGCTCCTCGGTCAGGTGCGGGCGCGAGGTGTGGCCGCCGCGGCCGGAAAGTTCAATCTTGATGGTGTCCGAGGCGGAGGTGATCGCCCCGATCCGGGTGCCGATCTTGCCGATCTCGATCCGGGGGTCGCAGTGCAGCGCCAGGATGCGCGGCACGCCTTCCAGGACGCCCTGTTCGATGCACGAGGTGGCGCCGCCGGGCATGGTCTCCTCGGCCGGCTGGAAGATGATCCGGACGGTTCCGCGCAGCGGGGAGGCCTCGTGCATGCGCTGCAGGACCAGCGCGATCCCGAGCATGGTGGCAGTGTGGACGTCGTGGCCGCAGGCATGGGTCACGCCGTGGTTCTTCGAGGCGAACTCAAGGCCCGTTTCCTCGATGATGGGCAGGGCGTCGATATCCCCGCGCAGTGCGGTGGCGATGGGACCCTGTCCGACGTCGACCGTCAGGCCTGTGCCCTCGAGGCGGCGCGGCTTGAGCCCGGCTTCCTCG
>NZ_KI914938.1:162524-185609 GCF_000520575.1 Arthrobacter sp. I3 | reverse complement strand
CTTCCTCGAGCCGTTTCGCCAGCTTGTCGGTGGTGCGGAACTCCTTGAACGAAAGTTCCGGATGCGCATGGAGGTCGCGGCGGAAAGCGATCAGCTCCGGCAGGAGGGGCTCCAGCCACGGCCCCACGAGAGTCGTGGGCTCAGCTTCAGTCGAATAGTTGCGCACGGAATAACTCTATCGAGCGGCCAAAGAATAGCGGCATCGGGTACGGCGCGTTACGGATTGCTGAACATTGCACAGGCCGTGATCCGCTCTCCTCCGGCTACAGGACGTCGGTGTCGCCCTTGGCCTTGATGGCATCCACGGCCTGCTTGACCCGCTGCGAGTGTTCCTTGGTGGTGACCAGCAGGGCGTCCGGGGTGTCAACGATCACGACGTCCTTGATGCCGATCAGGGCGATCACCCGCTTGGTATCGGAGACCACCACGCCGCTCGCGTTCTCGGTGAAGACGCGTGCGCCCTCGCCCAGGACCGTGACCTCGTCGACTTCCTTGGCGCTGTTGAGCCGGCCCACGGAGGCGAAGTCCCCGACGTCGTCCCAGAGGAACGTTCCGGGCACCACGGCGACATCGCCGGCGGCTGCGGCTGGCTCGGCGACGGCGTAGTCAATAGCGATCTTGGGCAGCGTGGGCCACACCCGGGCCGTGACGGCGTCGCGCTCCGGAGTGTCCCAGGCCTTGGCGATCTCCTGGAGTCCGGCGAAGAGCTCGGGCTGGTTGGCTTCGAGGTGCTTGAGCATCAGCGAGACCGGGGCCACGAACATGCCCGCGTTCCAGACATATTCGCCGCTGTCGACGTACTCCTGGGCCACTTCCTCGCTGGGCTTCTCCACGAACTCCACCACGGACTGCGCACTGGGCGCGTCCGGGATGTGGAGGTTCGCGCCGGAACGGATGTAGCCGAATCCGGTGGAGGGATGGGTCGGCTTGATGCCGATGGTGACGATCTTCCCCGCGGCCGCGGTGTAGACGGCTTCACGGACGGCGTCCTGGAAGAGGTCGTCCGGGCTGATGACCTGGTCCGCGGCAAACGAGCCCATGATGATGTCCGGGTCCCGCTCGTGGAGGATGGCCGCGGCGAGTCCGATCGCAGCACCGGAGTCCTTGGGTTCGCTCTCCAGGACGAGGTCGGCTTCCAGGACCTCAGGCAGCTGGCGGCAGACGGCTGCCCTGTGGGCGGAGCCGGTCACCACCAGCACGTGCTTGCCGGCGACGGGCTGGAGGCGGTCATAGGTCGCGCGCAGCAGAGTGCTGCCCGAACCGGTGAGGTCGTGAAGGAATTTCGGGGCCGCTGCCCGTGACAGGGGCCAGAGGCGGGTCCCCACCCCGCCCGCCGGAATGACCGCAATAAAACGGTCCAGCGGTGAATCCTGGCTTGTCACTTTGTCTGTAGTCATCACGGCTACTTTAGCCGACGGCGGCCAATTCGGTCCGAATTGGGCCGGGATCGAGCCCTTCCGGCGCCTGCGACCACGGCCAAATGTGGCGTTCGTCTCAAAACAAACGCAAAACCGCGCCGGGGCCTGTCAACAAGGAGTTCCCAAATTGAATAAGCTGTGAGCGAAGCCTAGATTTAGGCTTGAGCTTACGAGTGCTCTCGCAGCAGGCGTTCCCCCCGCGTGGATCCCATGCCAGCGCCGCTGTGTTGCAGGGAGGTTTATTCAGTGCCGACAAAACCAGCTGGCACCTTGTACCGCGGCCGTGAAGGCATGTGGTCCTGGGTTGGACACCGCATTACCGGTGTAGTGATTTTCTTCTTCTTGTTGGTCCACGTGCTGGACACCTCATTGGTGCGTGTGTCCCCCGAGGCCTACACCGCAGTGATTGGTGCCTACAAGAACCCCCTCATGGCCCTGGGTGAAACGGGCCTTGTCGCGGCGATCGTGTTCCACGCCTTCAACGGCCTGCGGATCATCGCCGTCGACTTCTGGAAGAAGGGTGCCAAGTACCAGCGTCAGATGCTCTGGACGGTCCTGGGCCTCTGGGTCGTCGTCATGGTCGGCTTCTCCATCCGCCACCTGTCCCTCGCCCTTGGAGGTCACTAAGCCATGACTGCAACTATTCAGAGTCCGCGCAGCGGAAAACCCAGTAGTGGAAAACCCGGTAGTGGCAAGATCCAGCCAAAGTACCGCCGCACTGGCGGTTCCAAGGGCAACTTCGAGATGCTCGCCTGGCTCTTCATGCGCCTCTCCGGCGTCGTGCTGGTGGTGCTGATCTTCGGCCACCTGACCGTGAACCTGCTGGTCGGCGAGGGCATCCACGCGATCGACTTCGGCTTTGTGGCCGGCAAGTGGGCCGACCCGTTCTGGCAGTTCTGGGACCTGGCCATGCTGTGGCTCGCCATGCTGCACGGCACCAACGGCGTCCGCACGATCATCAATGACTACGCCGAGAAGGACGCAACGCGCCTTTGGCTGAAGATTGTGCTCTACGCGGCCACCACGGTCATCATCATCCTGGGCACCCTGGTCATCTTCACGTTCAATCCGTGCCCCGTGGCCAACGGCGTCCAGCTTCCCGGCGGTTTCTGCCCCGCACCATAGGGGCCGGCCGTAGCGGCGGAACCGCCGCGGACAGCAGCCCGTACGGGCAGGAATCCGCGGTCCGTCACGGCAACTGATCTTGCCTGCCGAGCGCAGGCGCAGATTGCACGAGACTTCACCGGGCAGGCGCGGCCTGCCGGTGGTTTATAGCGAATTTTGAGAGAAAGAGCGTCTGGTATGCAGGTCCATAAGTACGACGTCGTGATCGTCGGTGCCGGTGGCGCCGGGATGCGCGCGGCGATCGAATCAGGTCAGCGCGCCCGAACAGCAGTACTGACCAAGCTCTACCCCACGCGGTCCCACACCGGCGCGGCGCAGGGCGGCATGTGTGCAGCCCTGGCCAACGTCGAGGAAGACAACTGGGAGTGGCACACCTTCGACACCATCAAGGGCGGCGACTACCTGGTTGACCAGGACGCCGCCGAGGTCATGGCGAAGGAAGCGATCGACGCCGTCCTGGACCTGGAAAAGATGGGCCTGCCGTTCAACCGCACGCCCGAGGGCCGCATTGACCAGCGCCGCTTCGGTGGCCACACCCGCGACCACGGCAAGGCACCGGTCCGCCGCGCCTGCTACGCCGCCGACCGCACCGGCCACATGATCCTGCAGACCCTGTACCAGAACTGCGTCAAGCACAACGTCGAGTTCTACAACGAGTACTACGTCCTGGACCTGCTGACCGTCGAAGAGGACGCTGTCCGCGAGGACGGCACGCCGTACAAGCAGAAGCGCGTCGCCGGCGTCGTGTCCTACGACCTCGCCTCCGGCGAGCTGCACGTCTTCCAGGCCAAGTCCGTGGTGTTCGCCTCCGGCGGCGCCGGCAAGGTCTTCAAGACCACCTCCAACGCCCACACCCTGACCGGTGACGGCATGGGCATCGCGTTCCGCCGGGGCATCCCCCTGGAGGACATGGAATTCTTCCAGTTCCACCCGACCGGCCTGGCCGGCCTGGGCATCCTGCTCTCCGAGGCCGCCCGTGGCGAAGGCGCGATCCTGCGCAACTCCGAGGGTGAACGCTTCATGGAGCGCTATGCGCCCACCATCAAGGACCTCGCCCCGCGCGACATCGTGGCCCGCTCCATGGCCAACGAAGTCCGTGAGGGACGCGGCTGCGGCCCGAACAAGGACTACGTCCTCCTGGACCTGACGCACCTTGAGCCTGCGCACATCGATGCCAAGCTGCCGGACATCACCGAGTTCGCCCGCACCTACCTGGGTGTGGAGCCGTACACGGAACCGGTTCCGGTGTTCCCGACGGCGCACTACGCCATGGGCGGCATCCCCACGAACATCAGCGCCGAAGTCCTCCAGGACAACGACACGGTGGTCCCGGGCCTCTACGCCGCCGGCGAGGTCGCTTGCGTCTCCGTCCACGGCTCCAACCGCCTGGGCACCAACTCGCTGCTGGACATCAACGTGTTCGGCAAGCGCGCCGGCATCGCCGCCGCCGAGTACGCCAAGACCGCCGACTTCGTGGAGCTCCCCGTTGACCCGGAGGCCTACACGCTGAACCTGCTGGACCACGTCCGCACCTCTGACGGCACCGAGAAGGTCGCTGCGATCCGCAAGGAACTGCAGGACACCATGGACGCCAACATGCAGGTGTTCCGCACCGCCGACACGCTGAACCAGGTCCTGAAGGACATTGCCTCCTTCGAGGAGCGGTACCAGCGCATCAGCGTCCAGGACAAGGGCAAGCGCTTCAACCTGGACCTGCTCGAGGCCGTGGAGCTGGGCTTCCTGCTCGAGCTCGCCAAGGTCATGACCGTGGCGGCCCTGCACCGCGAGGAATCCCGCGGCGGCCACTTCCGCGAGGACTTCCCCGAGCGCGACGACGAAAAATTCATGAAGCACTCTATGGCGTACAAGGATGACCACGCCCCGGCGGACGGTTCCGCCGAGTCGATTGCCGGCATCCGGCTTGCCACCAAACCGGTGGTCTTTACGCGCTACGAGCCGATGGTGAGGAAGTACTAAGATGAGCGCTGAACTCGCTGAGCCAGCATCCAAGATCGAACTGCCCGCCGGCGTCGGCGGGGGCGGGGAAATCCCGTCCTTCGACGTCACCCTGCGCGTGCGCCGCTACAACCCCGAGGTCTCCGAGGACGCCACGTGGGATGACTTCAAGGTCACCATGTACGGCACCGACCGTGTCCTGGACGCCCTGCACAAGATCAAGTGGGAGATGGACGGCAGCGTCTCCTTCCGCCGTTCCTGCGCCCACGGCGTCTGCGGCTCCGATGCCATGCGCATCAACGGCCGCAACCGCCTCGCTTGCAAGACCCTGCTGAAGGACCTGGACACGTCCAAGCCCATCACGGTCGAGCCCATCAAGGGCCTGCCGGTGGAGAAGGACCTGATCGTGGACATGGAGCCGTTCTTCCAGTCGTTCCGCGAAGTCATGCCCTTCCTGATCAACCGTGGCCACGAGCCCACCAAGGAACGCCTTCAGTCCGCCGAGGACCGTGAGCGGTTCGATGACACCACCAAGTGCATCCTTTGCGCCGCGTGCACCTCGTCCTGCCCGGTGTTCTGGACCGACGGGCAGTACTTCGGCCCGGCGGCGATCGTCAACGCGCACCGCTTCATCTTCGATTCCCGCGATGACGCCGGCGACATGCGCCTGGAGATCCTCAACGACAAGGAAGGTGTGTGGCGCTGCCGCACCACCTTCAACTGCACCGAGGCATGCCCCCGCGGCATCCAGGTCACGCAGGCAATCGCTGAGGTCAAGCAGGCCATCCTTTCCCGCAAGATCTAAGGACCGGTCCACCGGCCCGCATGACCGGCTTCACCTTCAGTAATAATCGACGACGGCGCCTCTCACCTTTTAGGTGGGGGCGCCGCCGTCGTTTCCGCCCTCAAAGATTCGCCCACACACGAAAGGGGACACCGTGTCCCACTCAGAAAAAGTCTCGTTCCAAGGCTCCACCGGCGAACTTCTCTCCGGCGTGCTGGACCTGCCGGAGGGCCCGGTCAAGGGCTGGGGCGTGTTCTCGCACGGCTTCACCCTGGGCAAGGACAGCCCCTCGGCGTCCCGGATGTGCAAGGCCCTGGCGGACAACGGCGTGGGCATGCTCCGGTTCGACAACCTGGGCCTCGGCGAGTCCGCGGGAATGTGGTCAGAGGGGTCCTTCAGCCACAAGGTGGCGGACACTGTCAAGGCCGCCGAATTCATGCGGGACTCGGACCGGCGGGTTTCCCTGCTGGTGGGCCACTCGTTTGGCGGCGCGGCCGTCCTGTCCGCCGCACGGCAGATCCCGGAGCTGAGGGCCGTGGCCACCGTGGGTGCCCCCTTCTCCCCCAAGCACGTGGCCCACGTCTTTGACGCGGCCCTGGACCGTATCCTGAGCGAGGGAAGCGCCGAGGTGGACCTCGGCGGCAAGCGGGTGGAGATCCGCCGGCACTTCGTCGAGGATCTCGAAAACGCGGACCTGACGGACTGCATCCGGCAGCTGCACAAGCCGCTCATGGTGCTGCACTCCCCCACCGACAATACGGTCGGGATCGAAAACGCCAGCACCATCTTCCAGACGGCACGCCACCCACGCAGCTTCGTCTCGCTGGAGGGCAGCGACCATCTCCTGACCGGCAAAGGCCAGGCCGCCCGTGCGGCGAAGATTATTTCGGCGTGGGCCGACCAGTACCTCGACGCCTGAACGCGGCGGCCAGCGGCCCGCGGCGGCCCCGGGGCTCTACCGGCGTCTTGCCCGGCTGGACGCGCCGGGCACCCCAGCCCGTGGTCGCGGCGGCGGGCCCGGCCTTGAGGTCCTCCTCCCGGATCGCCACCCACGCGGCACAGATCACGTAGACCTGGCTGACCAGGTTGAACCAAATCAGCAGGCCGATGATGATGGCGAAGGGCGCCAGGATGGGGTTCTTGCCCGCGCTGGCCAGCAACTGGGTGCTGAAGATCTGCAAAATTGTGGTGCCCACCGCGGCGAGGGTGGTCCCTTCCAGCAGGGAGCGCCGGGCCGGCTTCAGCCCCGCGGCCACCCGGTACATGATCAGGGCGGTGCCCCAGCCGAGCAGCAGCGGGACGAGGATCGTGACGGAGGTCGTCAGGGGCCCGGCAACTATCGGTTCGAGGCCCAGCTGCCCGGTAACCCATCCGGCGGCCGTGCCAAAGATCAGCGAGGCCGCGGAGCTGACTACCAGGGCCAGCCCCATCAGCAGCAGCGTGCCGACGTCCTTGAGTATCTGCAGGATCGGATTCATCACCAGGGGGCCGAGCTGCATCATGCTCCGCATACCGTCGCGAATGCCGCTGATCCAGCCCAGGGACGTGAACACCGTCACCACGGCGGCGATCCCGGCGGCCCAACCCAGGCTGGTGGGGTTCAGCAGCTCATAGGGGTCAACCAGCCCCTCGCTGCCGTCCACCTTCAGGAGCCCGGGCGCGGCGGCGGCCACACTCCTGATGACCTGGTCCAGCAGGGCCGGATGGTCGCTGAGCACGAGGCCGGCCAAGGACAAGCCAGTGGCCAACAGGCCCGTGATGGAGAAAAACATCCGGAAGCCGATGCCCGCACTCAACAGCGGGCCACGCTGACGGAGGTAATGCGAGTATGCGCGCAGTGGCAGCAGCATGTTCAGCCGGGCCAGGAGCCAGTTCATCATCGCCATCAGGGACGCGATCGTCCCGCCGCCGGAGCGCCGGACCCTGCCCCATTCGACCCTCTTGCGGATGACTTCCAGTTTCAGCCCGGCCAGATCGGTGGGGAGCGGCGGCTTATCGGGCGCCTGCGGTGCCGTCCGGGCCTCTGTCGTGGTCAGGTTTGGTCCCAAAATCAAGCTCTTCCCGTAGCTGCCAGATGCCGTTGTCATCGTGCTCGTAAAGTCCCATGCTAGCGACCGGAAACGTGGCCCTGTAATCCTTCAGGACCGCTTCGGCCTCGTCGAGGCTTTCCGGGGCGACATCGTGGGCCACGGTAACGTGCGGGTGGTAGCCGAACGGCAGTTCCCGCTCCAGCGGGCCGGACTGCAGCTGGCGGTGCAGGTTCACGCAGTCCCCGAAGCCGTCCTCTACGTTCAGGAAGACGACCGGGGACACAGGCCGGAAAGACCCGGTCCCTGCGATGGTCACAGTGAAGGGCTCCTGCCGCCGTGCCACGTCCCGGACATGGCGCTGGGTCGCGGCCCAGTCCTTCGTCATAGTGGTGGTGACCAGCGTGATGTGGGCAGGGACGACGGTGGCCATGGGATCCCCGAAGGATGCCCGCCAGCGCTGGAGCTCCTCAGCGATGTCCGCCGGGAACCTCAGGATCACACCGATGCTGATGCCTTCGCTGCGCTGTCCGTTCGACGTGGCGGCTTTCGCGGTGACTTTGCTGACGGAGGACATTGACCTAACGGACTCCCTGGGCGCCGGCGTAGGGCAGGAAACCCACCTTGGCGTAGACGTCGCGCAGGGTGAGCGAGGCAATCTCCCGGGCCTTGTCCGCGCCGAGGCCCAGCAGCCGGTCGAGCTCCGCGGGATCGTCCAGCAGCTCCTTGGCCCGGTTCCGGATCGGGGTCAGGTGCTCCGTGACCACCTCGGCGAGGTCCGCCTTCAGGTGGCCGTACATCTTTCCCTCATAGGCGGTGACGAGGGCGTCGACGCTTTGCCCGGTGATCGAGGAGTAGATGGTCAGCAGGTTGGACACGCCCGGCTTCGCCTCCCGGTCGAACCGGATTTCGGTCTCGGTGTCCGTCACGGCGGACTTGATCCGCTTTGCCGTGACCTTGGGCTCGTCCAGCAGGTTGATCAGACCTGCCGGCGACTCCGCAGACTTGGACATCTTGGCGGTGGGGTGCTGCAGATCGTAAATCTTCGCGGAGTCCTTCTGGATGAAGGGCTCCGGCACCGTGAACGTGTCGCCGAACCGGGAGTTGAACCGCTGGGCCAGGTCACGGCTGAGCTCCACGTGCTGGCGCTGGTCCTCGCCGACGGGGACGCCGTGCGGCTGGTACAGCAGGATGTCCGCTGCCTGCAGGATGGGGTAGGTGAACAGCCCGACGCTGGCGTGCTCTGATCCCTGTTTGTGCGCCTTGTCCTTGAACTGGGTCATCCGGGACGCCTCGCCGAAGCCCGTGATGCAGTTCAGGACCCACGCCAGCTGGGCGTGCTCGGGCACCTGGGACTGGACGAAGAGCGTGCACTTGTCGACGTCGACGCCGCCGGCAATGTACTGCGCGGCCGTGACCCGGGTGCGGTGCGCCAGCTCGGCAGGATCCTGCGGAACGGTGATCGCGTGCAGGTCAGGGATGAAGAAGACGGCGTCGTACTCGTCCTGCATCCGGACCCAGTTCACGAGGGCGCCGAGGTAGTTGCCCAGGTGCAGAGAGTCGGCGGAGGGCTGCATGCCGGAGAGGATGCGGTGCCGGGCCGCGGTGGCCGCAGGGGCGTCCTTCGCGGTGGCAGCCTGAGCGTCGGGGGCGATGCCGGCCTGGGTCACTGTGGTCGCAGTTGAAGTGGTGGTCATTCGTGGAAGCCTTAAGACTAGAGCCGGTAGTCCACTACCAGCGGGGCGTGGTCGGAGAAGCGTGTGTCCCAGGACGCTGCCCGGTCAACAACGGCTGACACTGCGGCAGCAGCGAGAGCGGGCGTGGCCATGTGGTAATCGATGCGCCAGCCGGTGTCGTTGTCGAAGGCCTGGCCCCGTTGCGACCACCAAGTGTAGGGGCCGTCGACGTTACCCGCCAGGCCCCTGTGAACATCCTTCCAGCCGATTTCCTCGCCGAAGAAGCGGTCAAAGTAGGCCCGCTCTTCCGGCAGGAAGCCGGCACGTTTGACGTTGCCCTTCCAGTTCCTGATGTCCAGCTCCGTGTGGCCGACGTTGAGGTCGCCCACCACCAGCGCGTGGTCACTGTGTTTGGCGAGTTCGGGCAGCCGCTGGACCATGACGTCGAGGAAACGGAATTTGTCGTCCTGTTTGGGGGTGCCGGCCTCGCCCGAGTGCACGTAGGCGCTCGCGACGGTCAGCTGTGAGGCTTGCCCGTCCGCGTCCCGCACGATGTAGTCCGCCTCGACCCAGCGTCCGGCCGTGGCGAAGAAGTCATCGCCGATCCCCACCCGGGTAGCCAGGGGCTCTTCCCGGGAGGCAATGGCAACGCCGGCCCGGCCCTTGGCCTCGGCCTCGGCGTGGAGAATGTACCAGCCTTCGCCGAGCAGTTCCTCGACGATCGCGTCCGGCGCGCGGACCTCCTGGAGGCACAGGATGTCCACATCGCGCGGCTCAAGCCACTCCGCCATGCCCTTCTTGTAGGCGGCACGAAGGCCGTTGACGTTGACTGACGCGATGCGAAGGTGGTCCTTCTTCAATGCCGAGCTCACCCGATCCACTCTAGTCGATGATGGTTCCGCTGACGGGAGCGTCATCGCCGCCCGAGGATTTGATCATGTCCCGCGCGTTGGCGGCGGTGATCTCGATGGTCTCCAAGGCACGGCTGATCGTGTCGCGGTCCGCAGCCTCGCCCTTCGCCCGCTCCTGCTCGACCACCCGGACCTGGACCTGGACAATCTTGAACGAATGGTCCAGCTTCATGTCGCGGACGCTGTCCGCTGCGCGGCTTTCGCTCACCACACGGGTACCGCCGTGGTCAGCGCTGCCCGCCGCCGGCGGCCGCCCGGCTGCGGCGTTGAACGCGTTCTGGGCCTCGTTCAGCCTGGCCCCGGCCTTCTTGGCGGCCTTCTGGATGCTGAACACGACGAAGGAGGCCAGCGCCAGCCAGAAGCCGGCGATGATCGCCACGATCCAGCCCACGACGTCGTTCTGGTTGGCCGCGAAGATCACGGCCACCACGAACGCGATGATGAAGACCAGCAGCCCCGGCCCGCTGATGCGGAACATGGAGAACCGGCCGCGGGCCGTGGTGTCGTTGGACGTGGACGAGGAGCTACCCAGAGATTGCATGAGCCCATTATCGCAAACGGGGCCGGCCGCCCGTTGCGCTTCCACCCCGGGCGAACGCCGCCCCGGCGCCCGGCCTAGGTCAGGACGGGCGTTTAGGTCAGGACAAGCACTTAAGTCAGGACCAGGCAGAACGGGTGGCCGCTGGGGTCCGTGTAGACCCGGAAGGTTTCCGTACCGGCGTCGAGGCTGGTGGCGCCGAGCCGGAGCACCTCGGCTTCGGCGGCGTCGAGGTCCCCGACAATCACGTCCACGTGCATCTGCTGCGGGTGCTCGGCGTCGGGCCACTGCGGGCGGACCAGCCGTTCCAACCGCTGGAAGGCGACGGCGGGACGGTCGGCGGCGTCGCCGATCGAAATCCATTCCTCGTCCTCCTGCACCCGGATCATCCCCAGCAGCTCCTGGTAGAAACCGGCGAGCTTGTCCGGGTCCTCGCAGTCGATGACGAGGGCCTGCCATTTGCCGATCATGGGTTCTCCTTTTTGGAAGGACGGCTACTTGAGGAACAGTTTGCGCAGCCGGCTCGTGGTGAGCAGGACGCCGAGGGCGATCATGACGAGGTAGTAGCCGATGTGCACGGCGGTGGCCGGGGTGAACACCCCCACGCTGATCTGGCGCAGCAGTTCCACGCCGTGCCACAGCGGCATGGCCTGGATCAGCCACTGGATGGACTGCGGGTAGACGCTGAGCGGGTAGAACGTGGCACTGAAGAGGAACATCGGCAGCATGACGAAGTTGATCCAGTCCATTTGCTGGAATGTCTTCATGTAGCTCGTGATCCCCATGCCGAAGCTCGCGAAGCCGAAGGCGATCAGCACCGCGGCCGGGATCATCAGGATGGCCCACGGCGTGGTGATGAGGCCCATCAGGCCCATGACGGCTGTGAAGCCGGTGGCGTACATGGCCCCGCGCAGCAGGGCGAGGAAGATTTCGCCCATGGCGACATCCAGCGGCCCCAGCGAGGTGTAGAGCATGCCCTGGTACAGCTTGGCGAAGTTCATCTTGAAGAAGACGTTCCACGTGGAGTCGTAGACGGCGCCGTTCATGGCGGACACGGCCAGCAGCGCCGGCGCGATGTACGCGGCGTAGCTGATTTCCTGCCCGCCCGGGCCCTGGACAGACCCGACAATGGCGCCCAGGCCCACGCCCATGGAGATCAGGTACAGCACGGGTTCGAAGAACCCGGAGACCATGACCATCCAGTTGCTGCTCTTGGTGGCCATGAGCCCGCGGGCGACGACGGCGCGGACATTGCGGGAGTAGATGGGCCCGAAGCGGCGCCGGCGCGCGGCTTCGGTGACGCTGTGGTCCCCCGTGTTGAAACTTCCGGTCAGGACGCTCATGAGGCCATCCTTTTGGCGAACTGGCGTTTGGTCAGGATCCAGCCGGCAGCCGCCAGGCCCAGCAGGAAGAGGACGTGGACGACGGTGAGCCACGGCTCTTCCTCGTACCCGTAGCTGACCACGCGGCCAAGCTCGGTTCCGTGCCAGATCGGTGAGATCCAGCCGATCCAGCGGACCGCGAGCGGGAGCGTGTCCAGCGGGAAGAACGTGCCGGAGAACAGGAACAACGGCATGACGATGAACCGCATAACCATGGCGAACTGGCCCTTGTCGTGCTGGATGGTGGCCGCGTAGGCCATGAGCGGCAGGCCGAAGGACAGGCCGGCGAGCGTGGCGATGAGGATCGAAACCCAGCCCCAGGCGCCTGGCGCGGCGCCGAAGAGCGCGACGACGGCGAAGTAGATGGCCGACTGCAGCAGGAAGCGCACCGTCACGGCGATGATCTGGCCGCCGGCGATCTGCTCGGGAGTCAGCGGTGAGGCGTGCGGGCCGTAGTAGACGCGCCGCCACTTGAAGCCGTCCATCACGGGGAAGGTGAACTCGTTGGCGGCCGTCATGACGGCGGCCGAGATCAGCAGGGCCGGCGCGATGAACGTCAGGTAGCTGACCCCGCCGAAGACGCCGGCGCCGTTGGACTCGACCAGGGTGGCCAGGCCAACGCCCATCGCGAACAGGTAGGCCACCGGCTGTCCCACGCCGTACATCACGATGGTCCAGCCGTAGCCCTTCATGACCCGCAGGACCTGTTCGGCGTAGTAGAACGCGCCCCAGCGGCGGGCACGGGCGGCCGATACTTCCGGCGAGTGCGCGCGCAGGGCCGCCGCTGCGGTGCCCGCCGTCGTGCCCGCTGCCTGAATTGGCTTAGCCAGCTGCTCTTTCTTAGTCAACGAGGCTCCTGCCGGTCAGGCGCAGGAAGACGTCTTCGAGTGAGGAGCGGCGGACCAGTGAGGTGACCGGACGCAGGCCGCGGGCGGTGACCTGCTCCAGGGCGGCCTCGCCGTCGTGGGCGTAGATGAGCACCCGGTCCGGCAGGGTTTCCACCCGTTCGCCGATGCCGCCGAGCTCCGCGCCGACGCTCGCGTTGCGTTCCGAGCCGAAGCGCAGCTCCAGGACCTCCCGGGTGGAGTATTCGCGGATCAGGCTGGCCGGCGATCCCTCGGCCATGATCCTGCCCTTGTCCACCACAATCAGCCGGTCGCACAGCTGCTCGGCCTCGTCCATGTAGTGCGTGGTGAGGATCAGGGTGACGCCCTGTTCCTTGAGCCGGAACAGCCGGTCCCAGAGGATGTGCCGGGCCTGCGGGTCAAGGCCGGTCGTCGGCTCGTCCAGCAGCAGGATCCGGGGCTCGTTGATGAGCGAGCGGGCGATTGTCAGGCGCCGCTTCATGCCGCCGGAGAGGGCATCGACCTTGGAGTTGGCCTTGTCGGTGAGCTGGGCGAATTCCAGCAGCTCGTCGGCCTTGGGCTTGAGGTAGCTCATGGGCAGGCCGAAATAGCGGCCGTAGACCAGCAGGTTGTCCCGGACTTTCAGTTCCTCGTCCAGGTTGTCCTGCTGCGGCACGACGCCGAGGTGGGCGCGGACCTCCGGCCCGTGCTGTTCAGGGTCCAGGCCCATGATGTTCAGGCTGCCGGAGGTGCGCTGCGAGACCCCGCCGATCATCTTCATCGTGGTGGACTTGCCGGCGCCGTTGGGGCCCAGCAGGCCGAACGCTTCCCCGGCGGGAACGCGGAAGGAGATGCCGTCGACGGCGGTGACGTCGCCGTAACGTTTGGTCAGGTTCTCGGCGGTGATGACGTATGGGAGAGCGGCGTCGGAGGGGCTGCTCGCGCGTGATTCTTTAGAGGCAAGTTCGGACACCCGCACTACGGTAGTGGATCCCCGCAAACTATGAAAGAGTCTTTTCGTAAAAACTCCTGACGTATCCGTTCCGTTATGCCGGCCGGCGGTAGAACGTGCGGAATCCTGCGGTGGTTGGGCCCGCCGAAAGCCGGCCCAACCACCGCGGGAGCCTTAGGCGGGCCCCGGGCGGCGTTCCTTTGCCCAGCGGTTTTTCTCTGCCCATTGGCGTTCCGCGGTTTCCACCACGTTGGCGAGCAGCATGGCGCGGGTCATGGGCCCCACTCCCCCGGGGTTCGGCGAGAGCCAGGCGGCGACGTCGGCCGCAGCGGGGTCCACGTCTCCGGTGACCACTGCCTTGCCGCTGCCGTCATCGACCCGGCTGACACCGACGTCGAGCACGATCGCCCCGGGCTTGAGGTCCCCGGCCTTGATCATGTGCGGCTGCCCGGCGGCGGCAATTACGACGTCGGCCTGCCGCAGTTCTGCCGGCAGGTCCACCGTTCCGGTGTGCGCCAGGATGACTGTGGCATTGACGTCCTTCCGGGTCAGCAGCAGACCCACGGGACGGCCGATGGTGACGCCGCGGCCCACCACGAGGACGCGCTTGCCGTTCAGGTCGATCCCATGCCGGGTCAGCAGCTCCACGCAGCCCTTGGGCGTGCACGGCAGCGGGGATTTCATGGGTCCGCTGACGTTGGCCACGAGCCGGCCCAGGTTCATCGGGTGCAGGCCGTCGGCGTCCTTCTCGGGATCCATGGCCTCCAGGATGACGTCCTGGTCGATGTGTTTGGGCAGGGGCAGCTGCACGATGTAGCCGGTGCATTCCGGGTTCTCGTTGAGCTCGCGGACCACGGCCAGGAGTTCGTCCTGGCTGGTCTCTTCCGGCAGGTCGCGGCGGATGGAGGTAATGCCCACCTCGGCGCAGTCCTTGTGTTTGCCGCCGACGTACCAGGTGCTGCCGGGATCGGAGCCCACCAGGATGGTGCCCAGCCCGGGCGTGATGCCCTGGGCCTTGAGCACGGCCACGCGCTCGGTCAGCTCGGCCTTGATGGCGGCGGCGGTGGCCTTGCCGTCAAGGATCCGTGCAGTTTCAGCCGTTTTTGCGGTGTGCGAAGAAGTCATGGCCTACCACTGCTCGTGCTGCGGGTACAGCGGGAAATCGGCGGCGAGCTTGTCCACGCGGGCCTGCAGGGGTTCGATCTCCGTGGCAGCTCCGGACTTCAGCGCCGTGGCGATGATGTCCGCCACTTCGGTGAATTCCTCGGCGCCGAAGCCGCGGGTGGCCAGAGCCGGTGTGCCGATGCGCAGGCCGGAGGTGACCATCGGCGGGCGAGGGTCGAACGGCACGGCGTTGCGGTTGACGGTGATGCCGATCGAGTGCAGGAGGTCCTCGGCCTGCTGGCCGTCCAGCTGGGAGTTGCGCAGGTCCACCAGGACCAGGTGCACGTCGGTGCCGCCGGTCAGGACCGAGACGCCCGCACCGGCGACGTCGGCCTGGCCGAGGCGCTCGGCGATGATCTTGGCGCCTTCGAGCACGCGTTCCTGGCGCTCCTTGAATTCCTCGGTGCCGGCGATCTTGAAGGCCACGGCCTTCGCCGCGATCACGTGCATGAGCGGGCCGCCCTGCTGGCCGGGGAACACGGCGGAGTTAAGCTTCTTGGCCCACTCCTGCTTGGCCAGAATCACGCCGGAGCGGGGACCGGACAGCGTCTTGTGCACGGTGGAGGTCACGACGTCGGAGTACGGGACCGGGCTCGGGTGCAGCCCAGCGGCGACGAGGCCGGCGAAGTGCGCCATGTCGGTCCAGAGCAGGGCGCCGACCTCGTCGGCGATCGAACGGAAGGCCGCGAAATCGAGGTGCCGCGGGTAAGCGGACCAGCCGGCGATGATCACCTGGGGCTTTTCGGCGATGGCCTGCTCGCGCAGCTTGTCCATGTCGATGCGGAAGTCATCTTCCTCGACCTGGTAGGCGGCGACGTTGTAGAGCTTCCCGGAGAAGTTCAGCTTCATGCCGTGGGTGAGGTGCCCGCCGTGGGCCAGGGACAGGCCCAGGATTTTGTCGCCGGGGGTGATCATGGCGGCGAGCGCGGCGGCGTTGGCCTGCGCGCCGGAGTGCGGCTGCACGTTGGCGTATTCGGCGCCGAACAGGTCCTTGACGCGGTCGATCGCGAGCTGCTCGGCGACGTCGACGTATTCACACCCGCCGTAGTAGCGGCGTCCCGGGTAGCCCTCGGCGTACTTGTTGGTCAGGACGGAGCCCTGGGCTTCCATCACGGCGCGCGGGGCGAAGTTCTCGGAAGCGATCATTTCCAGGGTGCCGCGCTGGCGGCCAAGTTCCTGGGCAAGGACGGCGGCGATTTCAGGGTCGAGTTCGGCCAGCGGCTGGTTGCTCACGGCGGCTGAGGTGGCGGTGGTAGTAGTCACGAGGAACTCCTGGTTGGCAACGGGTACGGCTATTGGTCAGGCTACCGGCTGGCCCGTTGCGCCGCCCCTTGATTACGGGCCCCTTAACAGCGGGCCGCGACAGCGGCGGCCGGCACCCCGTGCGGGCACCAGCAACGGTGCGGCAGCGGTGATGCTGCCGACCGGTAAGACATGACCCTCGGCCCAGGCGTACGATCCGTGGTCTTCGTGAGTGCCGCTCCCTGATGGTTAGCCATCCAACGCCAGTTGCGACGGGTTAACACTACCAAAACCCTTTCAAAACTGCCCTTGAAGCGCAGGTAGGCTGTTCCTCGTGACTGATGAGAACCTGACTGCCTCCTACATCCTGACTCTTTCCTGCCCTGACCGGCCTGGCATCGTGCACGCCGTCGCCGGGGCCCTCCTGGTGGCGGGCTGCAATATTACAGATTCCCAGCAGTACGGCAGCCAGGGCACGGGCACCTTCTTCATGCGGGTGGAGGCGACGACGGCGGCGGCCCAGGCGGAGCTGCAGGCGGCGCTGGAACCTGTGGCGCAGGCCTTCGGGATGCAGTGGAGCCTCAACCCGGCCGGCCGGAAGGTCCGCACCCTGCTGATGGCCAGCACGTCTGCCCACTGCCTGAACGACCTGCTATTCCTGCAGCGCTCCGGAACCCTGCCGATCGACATTCCGGCCATCGTGTCCAACCACCGCGACCTCGAGGGTTTGGCGGAGTTCTACGGTATCCCGTTCCACCACATCCCGGTCACCCCGGACACCAAGATCCAGGCGGAGGACGCCCTCCGGGTCCTGATGAAGGAACACGACATCGAGCTCACCGTCCTGGCCCGGTACATGCAGATCATCTCCGACGAGCTCTGCACCGAACTGACGGGCAAGGCCATCAACATCCACCACTCGTTCCTGCCCTCCTTCAAGGGTGCCAAGCCCTACCACCAGGCGCATGCCCGCGGCGTGAAGCTCATCGGCGCCACGGCGCACTACGTCACGGCGGCCCTGGATGAGGGGCCCATCATCGAGCAGGAAGTCATCCGGGTGGACCACCGGCGCACCGCGGAGCAGTTCGTCCAGATGGGCCGCGACGTGGAGGGCCGGACCCTCGCCCAGGCCGTGCAGTGGCATGCCGAGCACCGCGTCCTGCTCGACGGCAACCGGACGGTTGTCTTTAACTAGAAGCGGTCATTAACTGGAGCTATGGAATCCTCCCGCAGGGACCGGCTCGAATCGTTTGTGGTGCTGTTGAAGAACGAGGGCCGGCACGGCGTGCTGGGCCTGGATTGCGGCCCGGGCGCCGACGGGCTGCACTTTGTGCAGTCCGGCATCCATTTCACCGGTGTCGACCAGTCCGAGGAGAACATCCACATCGCCCGATCCCACGGGCTGGAAGCCTCCGTGGCGGGACCGGTCTCCCTGCCGTTCGCCGATGCCGCGTTTGACTCGGTGTGGGCGGTGGACGCCCTTGCGGGCCTGCCCCCGGAACAGTGGGACGACGTCGTCCGCGAACTCGGGCGGGTGGCCGAACCGGGCGCGCCGATCGCCGTCATACTCCCCGCACCCGACCCGCGCGGCGCCGGCGACCCGCGCAGCTCGGGCGACTGGGGCGGCGAGGGCTTCACGGTGCTCCGCTCCCCCGCCTGACGGGGGCGGCGGTGTGTCCTAGGCTGGAGGCATGGCTCCCCTCTACGCATTCGCCGGTACCACTCCGGCCGTCCATGACTCCGCCTTCGTCGCGCCCACGGCGTCCGTGATCGGCAACGCCACCCTGGCCGAGAACTCAAGCGCCTTCTACGGTGTCAGTGTCCGCGCCGATACCGCCGCCATCACCGTCGGCGCCGGCAGCAACCTGCAGGACAACGTGGTGCTGCACGCCGACCCCGGCTTCCCCTGCACCGTCGGGGCGCGGGTCAGCGTCGGCCACAGCGCCGTGGTCCACGGCTGCACCGTTGAGGACGACTGCCTGATCGGCATGAGCGCCACCATCCTCAACGGGGCCGTGATCGGCGCCGGGTCCCTCATCGCCGCCGGTGCCGTGGTGCTGGAGGGCACCGTCATCCCGCCCCGCTCGCTGGTGGCCGGCGTTCCGGCCAAGGTCCGGCGCGAGCTCAGCGACGAGGAGTTCGCCGGTGTCCAGCACAACGCCGCCCACTACCAGGAACTGGCACGCGCACACCGCGAACTTCACAACGCCTGAGGAGCACAGCGCCGGGGCCGACCGCCCGCTCAGTCCAGGGCGATCGGCCCGAGCTCGGAGAGCAGCTCGCCCGGTCCGGGATTCCCGGCGGGGGTGGAGCCACCGAGGTGGTTGACCACGCCCCAGACGGCGTTTAGCCCGGTGGTGACGGCTCCCTCGGCCCAGCCGGCGGTGAAGGAGACGTCGTCGCCGGCGAGGAAGATCCCGCGCTGTTCGGCCGGCAGCCCGTCCTGCTTGAAGTGCGTGAAGAGCCGCTGCTGGTAGCGGTAGTGTCCCGGCAGGTTGGCCTTGAAGGCGCCCATGAAGTTGGGGTCGGCCTCCCACGAGACGGTGATGGGCTGGCCCACGATGTGGCTGGCGATGTCCACCCCGGGGTAGATCTGCTCCAGCGAGTGCAACATGAGCTCCGCCCGTTCCTCCGCGGTGAGCGAGAGCCACTTCAGCGCGTCGTCGTTCCAGGTGTAGGACAGCAGGATCACGGCCGGCTGGTCCGGGCCGTTGTCCAGCAGGTAGGTGGCACGGTTCAGCCGGTCGGTCAGCGTCATGGACAGGACCTCGCGGCCGGTGGCCGGGTCGATGTCCTTCCAGAACGGCCGGTCCACCATGACGAAGGTCTTGGAGGACTGCATGTAGTGGGAGCGTTCGATCGCCGTCCACAGTTCGGCGGGGAACAGGGCCTCGTCCGTGTGGATCCGGGTCGAGAGCAGCCATGACTGGCAGGTTGTCACCACCGCCGGGTAGGCGGATTCGCGTCCCCAGCGTTCCCGGATCCGGAAGTCGCCGCCGCCGTCCCGGGCGATGCGGTCCACGGCGCCGCGCGGCGCGCCTGCGTGCAGCGACGCCAGCGAGGTGCCGTCCGGCCAGTGGGCCATGCCCGACGGCGTGTGCTCCCACAGTGCCTCGGGGAGCCGCTGCGCGCCGCCGTCGATGAGCCGGTGCCGGTCATCGGCGTCGGTGTAGACCACGCGAAGGATTTCGAGGATCGAGTTGGGGAAGTCGGTGTCCCAGCCGCCGGTGCCGAATCCCACCTGCCCGAAGGCCTCGCGGTGGGCGAATCCGGCTTCCTTGAAGGAGTCGCTGCCGGCGATGAAGCCGTAGAACGTCTGCTCGTCCAGCTGCGGGAGCAGCGCGTTCCAGAGTTCCTTGATCCGGGCTGTGTCCCGGGCGCGGATGGCGTCCTGCATCTCGGCGAACCCGGCGCCGTCGTTCGCGGCGGCCTTCCACGCGTCCGCCACCTCACGGAAGAACGGCGGCAGGTCTGCCGCGGTCTCGGCATAGTATTTCTGGCCCGCAAGCTCGATCACCGTGCTGGAGGTCGCCGGCGCCAGTGGATTGGGGAAGGCCCGGGTCTGCAGCCCGAGCAGGTCCACGTAGTGGTAGAAGGCCCTGCCGGATTCCGGGAAACGCATTCCGCCGAGGTCTGCCACGATCCCAGGCGCGGACGGGAAACTGGCGGTCCGCAGCCGGCCGCCGATCCTGTCGGCCTCGTAGACCACCGGCCGCAGGCCCAGCTTCATGAGCTCATACGCGGTCACCAGTCCGGACAGTCCGGCACCGACGACTGCGACTTCGGTCCCGTAAAGCTCGGGCGGCACCGATCCCAGGCCCTCCGGGTGGGCGAGGTAGTGGTCGTAGCTGAACGGGAAGTCCGGATTCAGCATGGTGATGGGCGCCGCGCCCGCTTCAGCAGCGGGTTCGGGAGCCGGAAGTTCGGTGGCGATGGTCATGAGATCTCTGCCTTCAGTTCCTGGTGTGTGGTGGTGTTGTCAGGGTGGCGGCTTGATAGGTCAAGGTAGTCCTCGTGGCTCAGCGCAGCCACCCTGGAGTTCTTCCGGCCGTAGCCGAAGTAGGCGGCACAGCCAACGAGCATCCAGGCACCGAACACCGCCCAGGTCTCGGCGCCGAGGTTGGCCATGAGGTAGGCGCACATGAGGGCGCCGAGAACCGGTGTCAGCGGAAAGAGCGGGACGCGGAAGCTGCGCGTGAGTTCGGGCCGGGTCCGCCGCAGGTAAATGACTGCCACGTTGACCAGGGCGAAGGCGAACAGGGTACCGATGCTGGTCGCGTCCGCGAGGGCACCGAGCGGCACCAGGCCGGCGGTCAGTGCGACGGCGGTGCCCACGATCAGGGTTCCGGCAGCCGGCGTGCCGGTCCGGGCCGAGATCCGGCCGAAGACCTTGGGCACCAGGCCGTCGCGCGACATCGAAAGCAGGATCCGGGTCTGCCCGTACAGCACGGTCAGCACGATGCTGGCGATGGCGAGCACGGCGCCGACGGCGAACACCACGCCAACCCAGGGCTGGCCGGTGATTTCCTCAAGGATCTTCACGAGGGCCGCCTCGGTACCGTCGAACCAGCCCCAGGGGCGCGCGCCGATGGCGGCGACGGCCACAAGCACATAGATGCTGGTGACGATCAGCATGGAGAGCAGGATGGCCCGCGGGAGGTCGCGCTTGGGATTCCGGGCCTCCTCGCCGGCCGTGGAGGCTGCATCGAAGCCGATGTAGGAGAAGAAGACCCGGGAGGCTGCGGCCGAGACGCCGGCGGCGCCCATCGGCATGAGGGGTTCGAAGTGTCCGCCGTTGAAGGCGGTGAAGGCCACGGCGCAGAAGAACAGCAGGATGCCGACTTTGACCAGGACGATCGCCGTGTTGATCCAGGCGCTCTCCTTGGCGCCGCGGACCAACAGCACGGTGGCCAGGGCGACAATCACGATTGCGGGCACGTTCAGCACGCCGCCGGCTCCCGGCGGTTGCGAGATGGCGTCCGGGAGTTCCAGGCCGAAGACCGCCAGGGCCTCGTTGACGTACTGGCCCGCACCGACCGCGACGGCCGCCACCGAGACGGCGTATTCGAGCACCAGGCACCAGCCGCAGATCCAGGCCATGCCCTCGCCCATGGTGGCATAGGTGTAGGAGTAGCTGGAACCGGCGGCAGGGACCAGGCCGGCCATCTCCGCGTAGGAGACGGCGGAGAGCAGGGCGGCGAAGCCGGCGATGGCGAAGGAGATCCAGATGGCCGGGCCGGCGAGCGGCACCGACTGGCCCAGGATGACCAGGATGCCGGTGCCCAAGGTGGCCCCGACGCTGATCATGGTCAGCTGCAGGACACCGAAGCTGCGGACCAGCCGCGTGCCGCCGTGTCCGGTCTCGGCCTCGCGGACCAGTTGGCCGATCGGCTTGCGGCGCAGGAGCTGGGCGGTGAGCCCGGGACGGCCGGCTGCCGCCGGCGGGCGTTCACCGATCAGAGTTGGCACAGTCATCGTTGACGTCCTTATCTTCAGTAGTGGTCGGTTTCCCGAACCAACCCTAGGCGTGTGAGCCACCTCTCAAGGTTGTGCAAAATGACCTGTAGTCTTCCCCCATGAGACTTAATGCACTTGGACTCCGCCGGCCGGGCGGCCGGCACGGGGGCCGCGGCCGTGGCTGCTGAGGACCCGGAGCGGCTCGGCTTCGTCACGCTGGCGCAGTTCCTGGGCCAGTTGCCGGCACTGGCCGTCGTGCACGACGGCGGCAACGGCCAGGAGCGCCTGCGCTGGGTGGAGCCCAGCGAACTGGAAGACCCCACCCCCTACCTGCTCGACGGCGAGTTCCTGCTCACGGCCGGCCTGCCGTTCGTGGGCGGGGGCGGCAGCGAGGAGGCGGTGGACGCTTACGTGCGGCGCCTGGTCCAGGCCCGCGTGGGCGCCCTGGGCTTTGGCCTGGAGCCGTATTTCGACGCCGTGCCCGAGGCCGTGGTGCGGGCCTGCCGGCAGCACAACCTGACCCTGGTCGCCATCCCGGAGAGCCTCCCGTTCGCCGCGCTGGGACTGGAATTCTCCCGGCTCCTCGAGTCGGACAACGCCAAGACCTTCCGCCAGCTGGCCGACACCAGCCGGCAGCTCATGCGCGCGGTCTTGTCCGCGCGCCCCGAGCACGAACTCCTCGCGGCCCTGGTCCAGCGCGTCCCGGTTTGGGCCGTGCTGGTCGGCGCCGACGGGCGGGTGCGCGCCCGCGGTTCGGGCCCCTCCCCCGGCCCGCAGGGCGCCGGCGCCGCTGCCGGCACCGTGCCGGGAGTTGACTCCGCCGACCTGCAGCCACTGCTGGCCAGGCTGCTCGCCGGCAGTGGTCCGCGGGTGGAGATGGATTCGTTCGACGCCGTGGGCTCGTCCCTGGTCTTCGGGTATCCGCTGCGCAGCACCCGGGACGCCAACCTCGGCGCGCTCATCCTCGGCACGGACGCCCCGCTGACCCCGGCCCAGAACAGCGTTGTATCCACCGCGGTCGGGCTGCTGGAACTGCTGGTCCGCCAGCGCATCAGTGGCTCCCTGGCCCCGAGCCAGCTGGCTACGGCGCTGCTGCTGCACCCGGAGAGCGTGGCCTCAGGATCCGCACGGCATGTCAACGGGTTCAAGGACCTGCTGGCCCAAAGCATCTCCTCCACCCGGTCCGGCCAGCTACGGGTCGTGCAGGGTCTCCGGATTGACGCAGCCCCGGACAGCGCCCGGACCCCGGACAGCGCCCGGACCCCGGGCGGACCGGGCGAGGCTCCGGTGCGGGCGCTGCTGGAGTGGCGGCGGCTGTTCGACACCAAGCTGGTGGAGCTCACCGAGTACGGCTTTGCCGCCATCACCCGGCTAAAGGTCGACGACGCCCTGCTCGCCGAAGTGGAGCGGCTCGGCTGGCGCCTCGTGATCGGCAGCGGCACCGATTTCGCGAACCTGCCGGCGGCCTACCGGCACGCCGCTTCACTGCGCAACCGCGTTCTCACGAGCCGCCGGAGCGTCCGGGCGGACGACGTGACGTGGTCGGTGGCCGGCCTGCTGGGACCGGCTGCCGGCACCCTGCTGGCGGGCCATCTGCTGGCGCCCCTG
>NZ_KI914938.1:151053-162424 GCF_000520575.1 Arthrobacter sp. I3 | reverse complement strand
TGCTGGCGCCCCTGCTCGCCCTCGAGCCGGAGCGCCGCGACAGCCTGCTCGGCATCCTGCGGGCCTGGCTGGGCGAAAACGGAAGCTGGGACGCCACGGCAAAGGCCACGGGACTGCATCGAAACAGCGTCCGCCGGCAGATCGGCATCATCGCTGAGCTGCTGGGCCTTGACCTCAACCAGGCCCAGGCGCGCGCGGAACTCTGGATCGCCCTGCAGTACCAGGCCGAGCCTGATCCGCCCACCCCGGCCACCGCAGGTCAGGCGTCCAGTGCACCGGCCACCGCAGGTCAGACTTCCCAGGAGCGGTAGATCTCCGGGCGGCGGTCGCGCAGGTAGTCCACGGCGTCCTCGATGCCGTCTGCCGCGGCGCGGCCGGGCTCACCCAGCTCGGCAAACAACAGTTCCGGCCCCGCTCCGGCCGCGGCCAGGACCGAGCCGTCCGGGCCCGCGACGATGCTGCCGCCGCGGAAGTCGCAATCATCCTCCGAACCGGTGTGATTGGCGTAGGCGACCGTCAGCTGGTTCTCCAGGGCGCGGGCCCGGATCAGCACCTGCGGCACGACGTCGAATCCGCCGGCGAGTGCCGTCGGCACCAGCAGCAGGTCCGCGCCGCGCAGGGCGGCAGCCCGCGCCGACTCGGGAAACTCAATGTCGTAGCAGATGACCAGCGCCGTTTTGTGCCCGTGGAAATCCACGACGCCGGGGGCAGCCGCGGCGGGCGTAAACGCCGCCCGCTCGTCCGGGCCGAACAAGTGCACCTTGTCGTAACTGAGCAGCTCGTCGCCCGCCTCGTCGACCAGGGTGGCGGAAATGTGCCACCCGCCAGCCGGTGTCACCGCGGGCAGGCTGTAGACCAGGGCGATGGTGTTGCGCCGCGCGATGCCGGCCAGGACTTCCCGAAGCGCGGGCAACCTGCCGGGATCGAACGCCTCCCGCAGCCGCCGCGGCGCGTAGCCCACGGGGAAGAGTTCCGGGGTCACCAGCAGCTGCGCGCCCGCGGCGGACGCATTGCGCGCCGCGACCTCCACCGCGGCGCAGTTCGCCTCGATGTCCAGCACGGCGGAGTTCGCCTGCATCAGGGCCAGCAGCACCATTACCACCTCACGTTTCCGGGCGCCTCCGCGGGGCGCGGCGGGCTCTCCCGACCAGAGTAGCCGCGGCCCGGAACGCGGGGTGTGGTGCAATTCCACCCGGACAGCGTGCCAGCGGGGCAGAACGTCCTTGCCGCGGAGACGGCGGGTGCTGACCGCCGTCTCCCCGGCATTCGTGCAGCGCGGCCGTTATCGTTGCGTTAACTTCTTGACTACAAGGCGTGAATGCGTCACGCTTCATAGCATGCCCTCACCAACGCGCTCAACGAGGAGCCGAACCAAGAACCCCGGATCGCAGTCCGCCCTCCGGCATTTGAACCAGCAGCGGATCATTGAATGCCTCCTTGCGGGCCCATCCACGCAGGCGGAACTGGCCCGCCAGACCGGGCTTTCGACAGCCACGGTCTCGAACATCGTCAAAATCATGCAGGACGCCGGGCTGGCCTCGACTGAACCGATCACCAGTTCCGGGCGGCGCGCCCTGAACGTCCGGCTCAACAGCAACGGGGCCGTCGCCGTCGGAATCGACTTCGGCCGGCGCCACCTGCGCGTCGTGCTGGCCTCGCTGAGTTACCACGTGATCGCCGAAGAGTCCGTCCTGCTGCCCCTGGGCCACCACGCCGAGGAAGGCATCCAGGCCGCCGTCGGGGTGCTGGACCGGCTGCTCACGGACAGCGGTGTGGAACGCAGCGCCCTGGTGGGTGCCGGCGTCGGAATTCCCGGCCCGATCGACCGCCGCACCGGCACCGTGGCGCAAGGCGCGATCCTGCCCGAATGGGTGGGCATCAACATCCTCAAACGCCTCGAAGAAGCGCTGGAACTCCCCGTCTTCGTGGACAACGACGCCAACCTGGGCGCCCTCTCCGAGGTCACCTGGGGGCCGCACAGCGGCATCAGCAACCTGATGTTCCTCAAGATCGGCTCGGGCATCGGCGCGGGGCTGATCCTCAACGGCGTCCCGTACTACGGCAACGTGGGCATCACCGGCGAAATCGGCCATGCCACCATCCACGAGCACGGACTGATCTGCCGCTGCGGGAACCGCGGCTGCCTGGAAACCATCGCCTCCACCACCACCATGATCGAGCTCCTGAGCCGCGGCGAGGACCGGCCGCTCTCGCCCGGGGACATCGTTCGCAAGGCCCTGGAGAAGGACTCCGCCACGCTCCGTGTCGTGGACGACGCCGGGCTCGCCGTCGGGCGCGCCCTGGGCAACGTGGCGAACCTGATCAACCCCGAAGTCATCGTGGTCGGCGGCCCGCTGGCGGGCCTTGGCCAGCTGCTGCTGGACCCGATCCGGCGCGGCCTGATCCGCCACGCGGTGCCGGTCATTGGCGAGACAACCACCCTCACGATGTCGTCCCTGGGCGACCGGGCCGAGGCCCTCGGGGCCACGGCTTTGGTCTTCCAGCACGCCGGAATCCGGCGAAACTAACCATTTCGTTATGCGGCTGTTGCGTTAAAGACTTGACGACAAGGGCTGTGATCCAGTTTACTTTTCCATCAGACGGCCCTGCGGTTTGCAGGGGCGGACAACGAAGTCATGCATTGGAGGCGTAAGGGCAGATGACGTCCCTCAACACGCACAGTGATCCGCTAATCCTCGAGATGCGTTCCATCACCAAAGAATTCCCCGGCGTTAAAGCTTTGGCCGATGTGAGCCTGCGGGTGAAGGCCGGCGAGATCCACGCCATCTGTGGTGAGAACGGCGCCGGGAAATCGACCCTGATGAAGGTGCTCTCGGGTGTATATCCCTACGGCACCTACACCGGCGACATCGTGTACCAGAACGAGGTCCAGGAGTTCAAGGACATCCGGGCCAGCGAGCACGCCGGGATCGTGATCATCCACCAAGAACTCGCGCTGATCCCCGAACTCTCCATCATGGAGAACATCTTCCTCGGCAACGAGCCCACCAAGCGCGGCGTGATCAACTGGGCCGAGGCCCGGACCCGGTCCACCGAACTGCTGGCCCGGGTGGGGCTGCGCGAGGACCCGGACACCCCCATCAAGGAGATCGGCGTCGGCAAGCAGCAGCTGGTCGAGATCGCCAAGGCCCTGAACAAGTCGGTCAAGCTCCTGATCCTGGACGAGCCCACGGCGGCGCTGAACGAGTCCGACTCCCAGCACCTGCTGGACCTCATGCTGGGCCTCAAGGGCCGCGGAATCACCTCGATTATCATTTCGCACAAGCTCAACGAGATCGAACAGATCGCGGATGAGATCACGATCATCCGCGACGGCAAGTCGATCGAGACCCTGAACGTCAAGGCCGACGGCGTCGACGAGGACCGGATCATCAAGGGCATGGTGGGCCGGACACTGGAATCACGGTTCCCGGACCACGAGCCGAAGATCGGCGAGGTCCTCTTCGAGGTGAAGAACTGGAACGTCGGGCATC
The DNA here is from genome assembly GCF_000520575.1 of Arthrobacter sp. I3. Classification (NCBI taxonomy): domain Bacteria; kingdom Bacillati; phylum Actinomycetota; class Actinomycetes; order Micrococcales; family Micrococcaceae; genus Arthrobacter; species Arthrobacter sp. I3. The sequence continues at coordinate 158,930 of NZ_KI914938.1, read as the reverse complement.
CGCAGATCCAGGACCGCCTGGTCTGCAAGAACTCCAACTTCTTTGTCCGCCGGGGCGAGATCGTCGGGTTCGCGGGCCTGATGGGCGCCGGACGCACCGAGCTGGCCCGGTCCGTGTTCGGCCGCTCCTACGGCCGCTTCATCTCGGGCCATGTCTACAAAGACGGCAAGGAACTGCAGCTCAGGAGCGTCCGCCAGGCGATCGACGCCGGGCTGGGTTACGTCACCGAGGACCGCAAGTCCCTGGGCCTGAACCTGCTGGACGACATCAAGGCCACCACCGTCTCGGCAAACCTGCGCAAGATCAGCAAGAACTTCGTGGTGGACGCCAACAAGGAATACGCCGTCGCGGAGGAATACCGGAAGTCGCTGCGGACCAAGACGCCCTCCGTGGAGGAAGGCGTCGCGAAGCTCTCGGGCGGCAACCAGCAGAAGGTCGTGCTGGCGAAATGGATGTTCACCGACCCGGACGTGCTGATCCTGGACGAGCCCACCCGCGGGATCGATGTCGGGGCCAAGTACGAGATCTACGGCATCATCCAGAAGCTGGCCAACGAGGGCAAGGCCGTGATCGTCATTTCCTCGGAACTGCCCGAACTGCTGGGCCTCTCGGACCGGATCTACACGATTTTCGAAGGCGCCATCACCGGCGTGCTGAACAAGGACGAAGCCAGCCAGGAAAGCCTCATGAAACTCATGACGTCCGCCCGCAAAACCGCTTGACCCTTTGGGACAAACCAGAACAATCCGAACACCCCGGACACAAGGACTGAAACAATGAACGCGCTCAAGAAGCTCTTTGGCGGCAACACCCGCCAATTCGGCATGATCTTCGCCCTGGTTGCGCTGATCGTGTTCTTCGAGATTTTCACGGAGGGCCGCACGCTCACATCGGGCAACGTCATCAACCTCTTCAACGGCAACTCCTACATCCTGATCCTCGCCATCGGCATGGTGCTGGTCATCATCGCCGGGCACATCGACCTCTCGGTCGGTTCCGTCGCGGCTTTCGTGGGTGTCTGCGTGTCACTCTTCATCCGCGACTGGGGCCTGCCCTGGTACATCGGCGTCCTGATGGGGCTGGGGCTGGGCGTCCTGATCGGAATGTGGCAGGGATTCTGGGTCGCCTACGTCGGGATTCCCGCGTTCATCGTGACGCTGTCCGGCATGCTGATCTTCCGCGGCGCCAACCAGTTCGTCGGCAAGTCGAACACCATCCCGGTCCCGGCGGATTTCCAGTACATCGGCTCCGGCTACCTGGCCGAGTTCGGCCCGAAGACCGGCTACAACAACCCAACCATGCTGATCGGCCTGCTCGCCGTCGCGTTCGTGATCTTCAGCGAGATCCGGTCCCGCCGCAACGCCAAGAAGCTCGGCGCCGAGGTCCCCGAAGCCTGGGTCATGATCCTCAAACTCGTGCTGGTCTGCGGCGCCATCCTCTACGCGACGTACCTCTTCGCCACCGGCCGTCCGGGCACGTCCTTCCCGGTGCCAGGCCTGATCCTCGCCGTCCTCATCATCGTCTACGGCTTCATCTCCTCCAAGACCGTCATCGGCCGCCACATCTACGCGGTCGGCGGCAACCGGCACGCTGCGGAGCTCTCCGGCGTCCAGTCCAAGAAGGTCAACTTCCTGGTCATGATGAACATGTCCTTCCTGGCCGGCCTCGCCGGCATGATCTTCGTCGGCCGCTCCACCGCCTCGGGACCGTTCGACGGCGTCGGCTGGGAACTGGACGCCATCGCGGCCGTCTTCATCGGCGGCGCCGCGGTCACCGGCGGTGTGGGCACCGTGATCGGCTCGATCATCGGCGGCCTGGTCATGGCGGTCCTGAACAACGGCCTGCAGCTGCTCGGCGTCGGCGCCGACCTCACCCAGATCATCAAGGGCCTCGTGCTCCTGATCGCCGTCGCGTTCGACGTCTACAACAAGACCCAGGGCAAGAAATCGATCGTCGGCATGCTGATGAAGAACTTCGGCCGCAGCAGCGAGATCAAGGCCGACGAGACCACCCAGACCAAAGAGGTCATCTCGAGGGGGATCTGAGCCCCTCCCCACGGTTCCCCAACCCCACGATTCTCCCCACCATCAAAAGAAAGTGAACCAAGCAATGCGAATGATTGGTAAAGCAGGAAAGGCAGCAGCAATCGCTGCTATTGCGGCACTGGCGCTGACAGCCTGCGGTCGTTCCGACACCGGCACCACCAGCGGTTCCTCCACCGGCGGCGAAGCATTCCCGAAGGGCTCCTCGATCGGCGTCGCACTCCCCCAGAAGACCTCGGAAAACTGGGTCCTGGCCGAACAGCTGTTCAACGACGGGCTCACCGCGGCCGGCTACAAGCCGGACGTGCAGTTCGCCAACGGCGGCGTCTCGGAGCAGCAGAACCAGATCAGCGCCATGATCACCAAGGGCGACAAGGTCATCATCGTCGGCGCCATCGACGGTGCACAGCTGGGCACCCAGCTCCAGCAGGCCAAGGACGCCGGCGCAACGATCATCGCGTACGACCGTCTGCTGCTGAACACCCCGAACGTGGACTACTACGTGGCCTACGACAACTTCAAGGTCGGTGAACTCCAGGGCAAGGCGCTGCTGGACGGCATGAAGGGCAAGAAGCCGGAAGGCCCGTACAACATCGAGCTCTTCGCTGGTTCCCCTGATGACGCCAACGCGAAGGTCTTCTTCGACGGCGCCATGAGCGTCCTGAAGCCGAAGATCGACGACGGCACCCTCAAGGTCCTCTCCGGCCAGACGAGCTTCGAGCAGGCTGTGACCCAGGGCTGGAAGGCAGAAAACGCCCAGAAGCGCATGGACACCCTCCTCGCCGGAACCTACGGCACCGCAGCCCTCGATGGCGTGCTGTCCCCGAACGACACCATTGCCCGCGCGATCCTGACCTCCGTCAAGGCCGCCGGCAAGCCGCTTCCGATTGTCACGGGCCAGGACTCCGAGGTTGAGTCGGTCAAGTCCATCATGGCGGGCGAGCAGTACTCCACCATCAACAAGGACACCCGCGCGCTCGTTGAGCACTCGATCGTCATGGTCAACGACATTCAGGCAGGCAAGACGCCCGAGATCAACGACGACAAGTCCTACAACAACACGGTCAAGGTTGTTCCCGCCTACCTGCTGGAACCGGTCATCGTCACCAAGGACAACGTCCACACGGCGTACGAGAACGATCCGGTCCTCGGCCCGATCACCAAGCAGTAGTTCCTTATCTGGGCGACCGCTTCACCGGCCGCGCCAGAGTACAGAGCCCCGGCTCTCCCGCAAGGGAGGGCCGGGGCTCTTGCGTTGGCCGTGGTGCGCCGGCCGTGGTGTCCCGGCTGGGACCTTGGCGGTGACCTTGGCGGTGACCTCGCCTGCGGCAATCGGCTTCACAGCGGAGACATAGCTTCGCCGGGAGGTTCGCACAGCGGCCCGTACCACTGTGGGACCAGCGCCGGGCATCGGGCCCGGCAGGAGATACCCCCAGAGACACCCAAGAAAAACTAGGAGCACCGTGAGCGTTCTTGCCCGGAGTGTAGGCAACGCCTTTCGAAACAAGGTCAGGACGGCCGCTGTGGTGGCGGTGCTGGCCGTAGCCATTGGACTTGCCCTGGCCATGCTCGTGGCCAACCAGGCCGTCACCGGCAAGGTTGCCGAGCTGAACGCCTCGGTGGGCACGGTCCTGACCGTGAACCCGGCCGGCGGCCAGGGCTTCGAGGGCGGCGGCGAGCCGCTGACGTCCGCCCAGGCGGCCACGGCGGCGGCCGTCCCCAACGTCAGCAGCGTGGTCGGCACCAAGGCGCTGCGCCTGCGCAACGCCGCTGACATGGCCGCCGAGGCCGCGTCAGGACGGACAGGCCAAGGCGGCCCCGGCGGCCAGTCGGCCACCTCCGTCACCACGAGCCTCACGGCCGCCGTCGACGCCGGCACCCTCGGCAACCGTAACCAAGCCAGTACCGGCGCCTCCGGAAGCAGCACCGCGCAGGCCGCACCGGCGTTCTCGCTGCCCATCACGGCAACGGGCATCGGCGCCGAGATGGACTCCACCGGCAAGGCCCTGCAGCTGACGCAGGGCACCGGCCTGGGCAACTACACCGCCGCATCCACCGGCGCCCTGCTGGGCACCACTCTGGCCACCAAGAACGGCCTCAGCGTGGGCTCGACGTTCACCATCGGTGATAAAGCCTTCACCGTCCAGGGGCTGTTCGACGCCGGGACCGCGTTCGGCAACAATGCGCTCTACGTGACGCTGCCGACCGCCCAGACCCTCGCCGCGCTCCCGGACGAACTCTCCACCATGATCGTCACGGTCAATAGCATGGAAAACGTCGACGCCGCCAAGACCGCCCTGCACACGGCGCTGGGCTCCGACAAGGCCGACGTCACCCAGGGCCAGCGGAACCTTGAGACCGCCGTCAGCTCGCTGGACAGCGTCAAGAACATTTCCTTCATCGCCTTCGTCGCGGCCCTTGGCACCGCCGGCCTGATCATCCTCCTGATCATGGTCATGCTGGTCCGCGAACGACGCCGCGAGATCGGTGTCCTGAAGGCCATCGGCGCCCCGAACCGCACCATCGGCCTGCAGTTTGTGCTGGAGGCCCTCGTGCTGGTGGCCATGGGCAGCGTGGTGGGCGCCGCCGTCGCCTCCCTTGCAAGCGGCGGCATCGCCAGCGCCCTCATCAGTTCAAGCAGCAGCACGAGCGCGGCGGCCACCGGCCAGCGCGGCGGCGCTGGCGGCTTTCCCGGGGGCGGGTTCCCGGGCGGGGCGGGCGGACCGCTGGGCGGGGCCAGCCAGCTGCTGACCTCCGTGACGGCGAGCGCCTCCCCCGGCGTCATCGCCGCGGGCATCGCCGCAGTTTTCGGCGTCGCCATAATCGGCGCGCTCGTCCCGGCCCTGCTCACCGCCCGGATCCGTCCCATCGAAGTCCTCCGAGGAGAATAGCCATGATCGAAGTCAAGAACCTGGTCCGCACGTTCAAGTCCGGCGACCGGACCATCAAGCCGGTCAACGATGTCAGCTTCGAGCTCGAGCAGGGCACGCTGGCCTCGATCGTGGGCAAGAGCGGCAGCGGCAAGAGCACCCTACTTTCCTTGCTCGGGGCGCTGGACAAGCCCACCAGCGGCGACGTGGTGGTCAACGGCGTGAGCCTGGCCAGCATGCCCGACGGGAAACTGACCAACTACAGGCGCCGGGACATCGGCTTCGTGTTCCAGCAGTTCAACCTGATCCCGAACCTCTCGGCCGTGGACAACGTGATGCTGCCGATGGAATTCGCCGGCGTGCGAAAGGCCGCGCGCGCCGAGCGGGCCCGGCAGCTGCTCGAACAGGTCCAGCTCGATCCGGACAAGCACGGGCGGCGCATCAACCGGCTCTCCGGCGGCGAGCAGCAGCGGGTGGCGATCGCCCGGGCCCTGGCGAACGAACCCAAACTGATCCTGGCCGATGAACCCACCGGCAACCTGGACGAACAGACAGGCGAGCACATCATCGAACTGCTGAGCACGCTCAGCCGGGACCACAACACCACCATCCTGGTGGTCACCCACGACCGCGCCCTGGCCAACAAGACGGACCGGCGCTTCCGGCTCCAGCAGGGCCGGCTCACGGAGGAACCGGCCCGCACTCGTGCGGCGGCGGCCCTGACCGGCTGAGGACCGGCCGGCTGCTGAACTCCAGCCGCGGCCGACCCCCTGAGGTCCGCCCGGCTGCGGGGACTCCGGCGGCGGAGCTGCGAGGGCTTAGGCGTCGGAGCTGCGGGCAGGCCTTGGGGGCCCGCCCGCGGCTCCGGCGTCGAGCCGCCGGGGCTGAACTTCGTGAGACTGGATCTCCGCGTCGAACCTCCGCCATGCCAGGGCCGTCAACACTGCGGCCCGCCCGCCCCTGGGTGAGAAGATGGCACCATGTCTGCCCTCATCGCAAAGCCGTGGCTGTTCAGCCAGCCGGACCAGGATCCCCGCACAGCCACCGGCGCCAGGTTGCGCTGGGGCGTCATCGCCACCGGCGGGATCGCCGCTTCGGTTACACGCGACCTTGGGCTGCTGGCGGATGCGGAACTGTACGCCGTCAGCTCCCGCACACAGGCGGCCGCGGACGCGTTCGCGGCCGACTACGGCTTTGTCCACGCCTACGGTGACCAGAACGGCGCGAGTGGCTACGCCCGCCTGCTCGCCAATGACGCCGTCGACGTCGTCTACGTCGCCACCCCGCACGCCCACCATCACAAGATAGCCCTCGCCGCCCTCAACGCCGGCAAACACGTGCTCTGCGAGAAGGCCCTCACGATCAATGCCCGGGAAGCAGCCGAGTTGATCGCTGCGGCCCGGACCAACGGAGTCTTCCTGATGGAGGCGGTGTGGAGCCGGTTCCTGCCCAGCATGCAGCGGGCGTTCGAGATCGCTGCATCGGGCGAGATCGGCGAGGTGAAATGGGTCGGCGCCGACCTCGGCTTTCCGGCGCCGTACTCGCCCGGTTCCCGGCTTTGGGCACCCAAGGACGGTGGCGGCGCCCTGCTGGATATGACCGTCTATCCCCTGCTCTGGGCGCTCGGCACCCTGGGGTTCCCGCAAACGGTCAGCGCCACCGGCTGGCTGAACGACGACGGCGTCGACGCCCAGAATGCGTTGACGCTCGGTTACCACCACGGCGCCCAGGCCCAACTGACCTCGTCATTGATGGCCTACGGCCCCCGCACGGCCACCGTCGCCGGCACCAAGGGCTACCTCCAGAGCCCGGGCTCCATCAACAACCCGAAGGAACTGCTGGTCCGGATCGGCTTCGAGGGGCCACGTACGGAGCAGTTCACGGTGGTGGGACGTGGCTACACTTACGAGCTCCGCGAGGTCACGCGGTGCATCCAGCAGGGCCTCACCGAGAGCCCGGTCATGCCGCTGGAGGACTCCCTGAACACCATGCGGCTTTTCGACGGCGTACGCGCGCAGCTCGGCGTGAGCTACCCCAACGACGCCCACTAACCGCCTCCCACTTTCCACGCCGCCAGGCAACGGACCCGGCGCATTCCAAGTGTCTCGGTATGCCTACAGTTTCGGCCCCGCTCTGGACTCTCCTGTTGGGGCCGACTTACCCTGTAGGCAATTGTCCAGTCTTCCGGGAGCGGGGGTGCGCGCATGGATCCTGCAGCAGCGTCCTCCCGCGCGGGCCGCACCCTGCGCCCCCTGCGCCCCTTGCGCCGCGTGCTCTTGGCCGCCGTCGCCGGCGCCGCGTGGCTGACACTGACCTGCACGGCCGCGCAGGCGGACGACGCCTGCGCGTTCTACGGGACGGCCGACGACGCCGGCGAGAGCGCGGCCGCCGCCTCGTGTACGGACGCCGACGACCTCCCTGTTCCCTCCCTCGACGGCGTGGTTTCCGTGGACCTCCCCGCGGTCCCGGCGGGCACCTGGGCGGCGGCCACTGTTCCGGGGCCGGCAGTAGCTTCCGCCGACGTCGTTCCTGCCGACCCGGACGGGCCCGCCCGCACCGACGCTGACCCGGCGGTTCCCGACGCGCCACCGCCCGCCGCCCCTGGGCAGGCGGCACCGGACCCGGCACTCCCCTCCCCGGCGCTCCCTGACCCCTCGCTCCCTGAACCGGCAGTCACCCCGCCGGCAACCGGGCCCGTGCTGGACCCTGCGATTCCGGTTCCCGGTGTTGTTCCGCCGGTGGTGGACCCTGCGGTACCGGTTCCCGGCGTCGAACCGCCGGTCGGCGACCCCGCGGCCCCGGCTCCAGCAGCTCCGCTCCCGGGCGACCCCGCGGCCCCGGTTCCGGATCCAGCAGCTCCGCTCCCCGGCGACCCCGCGGCCGGCCCACCAGACGGCGTCGTTCCAGACGGCGTCGTTCCAGGCGGCATCGTTCCAGGCGGCGACGTCGCGGCGGGATCGCCGGC
>NZ_KI914938.1:135093-150953 GCF_000520575.1 Arthrobacter sp. I3 | reverse complement strand
AAAAGCAACCGCCGCCAAAGCAGCACCAGCTCAACTGCCGGCGCCTGCTCCCACCGGCACCGTGGCGGCCCGTCCCTTCCCGGCATCTCCTTCCCCGGGTGCCACGGTTGCCTACCCCGCCTTGCTGATCCCTGAACCCCGGGGCGCGGCAGCTGTCCAGTCCGGCGCTGCCCCGCCGGCCAAGGCCCCTGCCGAGACCGGTGAACCGCCGGCTCCCTCCGGCAACCCGGGTCCGGGCCCATGGCATGGCGGAACGGGACTGCCTGCGCCTGACGCACTCCCACCGGCTCCGGGCTCGGGGTCCGGCAGCGGGCACTCCGGCGGCGGCCCTGCCGGAACGGCTGCGTGGATGCCCAGCCTGGTCTTTTACCTGCCCACCATCGGGGCCGACGCCATCGGCGGACCGCTCCAGCACGAGTACGCAGCCGTTAGCGCTGATCCCGGTTCTTCCCCTGACTAGTCGGGCCGTCTCTGACTCCACAGAGCACGGCCCGTCGGGCTGCCTTTGCCGCCCGCCAACAGTCACCCAGGAGAATCCCCCATGGACACGACCGTCCACCGCCGGGCTTCCGGCACCCCAATTCCCGCCAGCCTGACCCCCTCAGCGCCTGCCCACCCGGAGCGCTCCGGTCCGCAGCCGAGGCCCGGCTGCAAGCCCCGCCCGCCCTAGCGCATGCCACCGCTCCCATCACGGTCCTGTACCGCCGGAGCGAGGTCGTTGGGTCCGCTGGGGGACCCAACGGCATGCTCCGGCGGAGGGGCGTCCGCGGGGCGTCCGGTGAGGGAATACGCTTCGGCGCCGGGACCGGAGGTCCCCTCTGAACAGAAGCGGATACTAATTACCCTTATCATTCTTTAGGTGCGCCGTCGGTGTGCACACGGAAGATACGGGGACATCGTGAACAGTTCGCCCAACAGCATCACGGCGGAGCCCTTGGGCGGCCGCTACAAGCTGGGGGAGGTGATTGGCCGGGGCGGCATGGCGTCGGTCTACACGGCCAAGGACCTGAACCTTGGCCGGGACGTTGCCCTGAAACTCTTCGCTCCGCAATCGGCAGATCCTGACGAGCTTCGCCGCCAGGAAGCGGAGATCGAGTTGCTGGCCACCCTGAATCATCCAAGCCTGGTGACCCTGTTCGACGCCGGGACGGACACCCGGATTCCCGAGGAGCCCCGGCCCTTCCTGACCATGGAGCTCGTGGACGGCCAGGATCTGCGGACCCGGATCCGCCACAGTCCCCTGCCGCTGGATGAGTTGGCCGTGGTCGGCGCCGGGATCGCCGACGCCCTCGCCTACGTCCACGGCCTCGGCATCGTCCACCGGGACATCAAGCCCGCCAACATCCTCCTCGTGCCGGTCCGGCCAGGCGAACCGCTGCGGCCCAAGCTCACAGACTTCGGCATCGCCCGGATCATCGACGGGACCCGGCTGACGGCCACGGGAACCATGGTGGGAACCGCCGCCTATCTCAGTCCGGAACAGGCCCGCGGCGCCGACCTCGGACCGGCGAGTGACATCTACTCCCTGGGCCTGGTGCTGCTCGAATGCCTCAAGGGCGAGGTGGAGTACCCGGGCAGCGCCGTCGAATCCGCGGTGGCCCGCCTGCACCGCGCCCCCGTCATCCCGGACACCGTGCCTGAGGAGTGGGCCCGGCTTATCCAGGCCATGACCGTCCTGGACCCGTTGGACCGCCCCGCGGCCGCCGAACTCGAGGCAGCCTTCCGTGTGGCCCTCGTTTCCCCCGGATCGCTGCCGGGGCCCGTCACAACGGAACCCACCCGGGTCCTCCCGGCCCCGCCGGCAAGGCGGCCCCGCCCTCCCCGGCCCGGAGCCACAGCGGCTGCAGCTGCGGGAACCCGACCCCTGAACTTGCTGGACCCGGATGCCCTGCCGCTGCGGCCGCGCCGCCGCCGCTCCCTGTCGCGTGGGGCCACATGGTTCCTCCGGACCAGGCCCCGCACCCGCGTCGCCCTGCTGCTCGCGGTGCTGGCAGTCCTTGCCGTCGTGGCGACGATCGCGGTGGCCCTGTCCGCCCCCGCGGCGCCCGACGTCGTCCCCTACCCCACCGTCACCGGACCGCTCGGCGATCACCTGAGGGAACTGCAGAAGGGCGTGGAACCATGAGCGATTCGCGAACGGCCGGGCGAGACCGCGGCCGGGTGAGGTATCGGGTGTCCGCAAGCCTCCTCGCCGGGCTGCTGGCCGCCGGGGCTTTGGCCGGCTGCGGCTCCCCCGCCTCCGAACTGGGCAGCGGCGCGGCCCGGCAACTTCAGTCGGAAGTCTTGGCTGTCAGCGAGGCTGCAGCCGCCAACGACCCGGAGGGTTCCCTGAAGCACCTTGACGAGCTGCTGACCCGGCTGGATGCCGTCGCCGCGAGCGGCGAGGTGTCCTTCAGACGCCACCAGAGCATCAAGTCATCGATTGACGCCGTCCGGGCGGACCTTACCGCGCAGCAGGCGGCCGAGGTGGCCCGGAAGGCGGCGGAAAAAGCAGCTGCTGACAAAGCAGCTGCTGATAAGGCGGCGGCTGACAAAGCAGCGGCTCAGGCGGCCGCGCAGGCAGCGGCTGCCGCCCAGCCTGCCCCGGCCCCGGTACCCGCACCGGCTCCGGCCCCGGCCCCGGCTGGCAAGGGCAAGTCGAAGGACAAGGGGAAGGGCAAAGGCTAAGGCTAAGGCGCGCCGCTTGCCCTGCTGCCTCGCCGGATTCCGCACCGCATGAGGCCGCAACGCGCGCCGAGCCAGCCGCAGACCGAACGCGGCGCCCCCGCCGCCACTATCATCAGCCTGCTTACCATTTCAGCGGAAGCCCGGTAGCGTGGAGGAACGGCTTTATGCCGGTCAACGACAAGAATCGCGGACCGCGGTCCGCCAATCGAAGGAGTGACGCCTGCATGGCAACAGTTCAGGAATCCATCGAAGTCAATGTTCCGCTAAGCCAGGCCTACAACCAGTGGACGCAATTCGAGGAATTTCCGCACTTCATGAGCGGCGTGGAATCGGTAAATCAGCTGGACGACACCACCGTGCATTTCAAGACCAGCATCGGTGGAGTCCGGCGTGAGTACGATGCGCGGATCACCGCGCAGGAACCGGACCAGCGCGTGTCCTGGGAGAGCCTTGATGGACCACGGAACGCCGGCACCGTCTGGTTCGATGATCTCGGCGAGGCCGCAACGAAGGTGAACGTCGAGCTGACCTGGGAGCCGGACTCGGCGGCGGAAAAGATCGGCGCGGCCATCGGCCTTGACTCCCGTCAGGTTGCCGCCGACCTGAAGAAATTCAAGCAGTTCATCGAAGAACGCGGGGCCGAGACGGGCGGATGGCGCGGACGCGTGGACGGAGTCGCCCCGGGCGCCACCACCGCCGTGCCGCTCCAAGAAGAAGTGGGATATGGCGCGGAACCTTCCTTCGAGCGCGTGGACGCCGATCCCGACCTCGCCCCCGAGCCGCCTTTCGGCCACGACCAGCCGCGCTGACCGGACGTTCGCACTGATCTGGCTGGTTTGATTTCTCCGCCGGACGGACAGCGGAACGCCCCGCCTCCCTTTCGGGAGGCGGGGCGTTGTGCGTGGCGACCTACCGCGCTGCCGGAGCGTTGAGGCTGGGACTACTTGGTCAGCGTCGCAAGCACTTCGCTGAACTTCGCCGAGGGGCGCATGACCGCTGCGACCTTGGCCGCATCCGGCCGGTAGTACCCGCCTAGGTCCACCGGGGAACCCTGGACGGCCAGGAGTTCGCCGGTGATGGTGTCCTCATTGGAGTTCAGCGCGTCAGAAACGGCGGCGAAGGCCGCGGCGAGCTCGGCGTCGTCGTTCTGGCTGGCCAGTTCCTGGGCCCAGAACTTGGCCAGGTAGAAGTGGCTGCCGCGGTTGTCCAACTCGCCGGCCTTGCGCTTCGGGGACTTGTCCTCCAGCAGGAACGTGCCGGTGGCGCGGTCCAGGGTGTCGGCCAGGACCTGGGCGCGGGCGTTGCCGGTGCTGGTGGCGAGGTGCTCGAAGCTGACGGCCAGTGCGAGGAATTCACCCAGGCTGTCCCAGCGCAGGTGGTTTTCCTTCAGCAACTGCTGGACGTGCTTCGGGGCGGATCCGCCGGCGCCGGTCTCGAACAGGCCGCCACCGTTGATCAGTGGCACCACGGAAAGCATCTTGGCGCTGGTGCCCAGTTCCAGGATCGGGAAGAGGTCGGTGAGGTAGTCGCGGAGCACGTTGCCGGTCACCGAGATGGTGTCCTCGCCCTTGCGGAGGCGTTCCACCGTGAAGGCCGTGGCCTCATCCGGGGACATGATGGCGATTTCCAGGCCCTCGGTGTCATGGTCCTTGAGGTATTCCTCCACCTTGGCGATCATCCGGGCGTCGTGCGCGCGGCCCTTGTCCAGCCAGAAGACGGCGGGCGTGGCGGAGGCGCGGGCGCGGGTGACGGCCAGCTTCACCCAGTCGCGGATCGGCACGTCCTTCGTCTGGCAGGCGCGCCAGATGTCGCCCGGGGCAACCTTGTGCTCGATCAGCACGGTCCCGGCGTCGTCAACGATCTGGACGGTGCCGGCGGACTGGATCTCGAACGTCTTGTCGTGGCTGCCGTATTCCTCGGCGGCCTGGGCCATGAGGCCGACGTTCGGGACCGTGCCCATGGTGGTGGGATCGAAGGCCCCGTGGGCGCGGCAGTCATCAACCACGACCTGGTAGATGCCGGCGTAGCTGCTGTCCGGGAGGACGGCGAGCGTATCGGCTTCCTGGCCGTCGCGGCCCCACATGTGGCCCGAGCTGCGGATCATGGCCGGCATCGAGGCGTCGACAATGACGTCGGAGGGCACGTGCAGGTTGGTGATGCCCTTGTCGGAATCGACCATCGCGAGTTCGGGGCCCTCGTTGAGGCCCTTTTCGATGGCTGCCTGGACATCGCCGCGGATCTCCTCCGGCAGGTCCTCGAGGCCGTTGAGGATGGAGGCAAGGCCGTTGTTGGGGCTCAGGCCGGCGGCGGCGATCTGCTCACCGTAGGTGGCGAAGAGGTCCGCGAAGTAGGCCTTGACGACGTGCCCGAAGATGATGGGGTCCGAGACCTTCATCATGGTGGCCTTGAGGTGGGCTGAGAACAGCACGCCCTCGTTCTTGGCCCGGACAACCTGGGCTGCGAGGAACTCATCCAGGGCCGCGGCACGCATCACGGTGCCGTCGATGACCTCGCCGGCCAGGACCGGGAAGGCACGCTTGAGGACCTTGACGGTGCCGTCTTCCTTGACGAGCTGGATCTTGATGTTGGTGTCGGCCTCGATCACCACGGACAGCTCGTTCGAGCGGAAGTCGTCGGCGTCCATGTGGGCCACGTTGGTCTTGGACTCCGGCGTCCAGGCGCCCATGCTGTGCGGGTTCTGGCGGGCGTAGTTCTTGACCGAGAGCGGGGCGCGGCGGTCCGAGTTGCCTTCGCGCAGGACCGGGTTCACAGCGGAGCCCTTGATCTTGTCGTAGCGGGACCGGATGTCCGTTTCCTCGTCCGAGGAGGGGTTGTCCGGGTAGTCCGGCAGCGCGTAGCCGTGGCCCTGGAGTTCGGCGATGGCGGCCTTCAGCTGGGGCACGGAGGCGCTGATGTTGGGCAGCTTGATGATGTTGGCTTCGGGCGTCTTGGCGAGGGCACCAAGCTCGGCCAGGGCGTCGCTGACGCGCTGCTCTTCGGTGAGGTAGTCGCCGAACACGGCGATGATGCGGCCGGCCAGCGAGATGTCGCGGGTCTCCACTTCCACACCGGCCGTCGAGGCGAACGCCTCAATGATCGGCAAGAACGAATAGGTGGCCAGCATCGGCGCTTCGTCGGTGTGGGTATAGATAATCTTTGCCATTGCGCGGGCGTCTCCCTGAAGGTCTGGGTATTTCCGGAATCTTGTGTTATCTCAACACCCCCTAACTTACCCGAGGTGCCCCCGTTGGCGCCTACCGGCGTCGTGCGCGGACGGATGAGTGACGCCCCAACACGGCATAACAAAAATTGACAAGCTGCTTTACAGGTTAGTCAAATTGCCGTAGTTTCGTTCCATCCAGCGGCCGCCAACAGCGGCCGCCCCGCTTTTCCACCGGTTAGGACACCCATGAGAACACCCAAGACTCTGGCCACCAGCCTGCTGACTCTTTCGGCGGCTGCGCTGCTGGCCCTGAGTGCCGCGGGGGCTGCCACGGCCTCCCCCGCACCGGCCAAGGCACCGGTTTCCGCCTCCGATGTCGCCAGCCACACCGTCACCGAGACGGGCGCGGCCGAGTACTGGACCGCGGAACGCATGCGCAGCGCCGTCCCCGGCGACGTCCTGGCCGACAGGGCCATGAAGCGCAGCGGCAAGGCCACCGCGGCCAGGGGCCCGGCGGAAACGGGCGCGCCGAGCAAGGTCGAGGCCGCGGCTCCCAAGCTGCAATCCCAGACGCTCCAGACCAAGACCAATGCGAGCGAAACCCCCGTCCCGCACATCGGCAAGGTCTTCTTCACCCTCGGCGGGACGAACTACGTCTGCTCCGGCAACTCGGTCTCCTCCGGCAACAAGAGCACGGTCTCCACGGCCGGACACTGCGTGAATGAGGGCCCGGGCGCTTTCGCCACCAAGTTCACGTTCGTCCCGGCGTACCTGAACGGCGCGGCCCCCTACGGCAAGTGGACGGCCAAGGCCCTCTACGCCCCCACCCAGTGGAGCTCCTCGGGTGACATGACCTACGACACCGGCTTCGCCGTCATGTCCACGCTCAACGGCCAGTACCTGAGCGACGTCGTCGGCGGCTCCGGGCTGCAGTTCAACGCCGCCCGCGGCCTGAGCTACAAGTCATTCGGCTACCCCGCCGCAGCGCCCTTCAACGGTGAATCCCTCAAGAGCTGCTCCGGCACCGCGACGAACGATCCCTACAACCCGCAGTTCAACACCCAGGGGATCCCCTGCAACATGACCGGCGGTTCCTCAGGCGGTCCGTGGTTCATCGGCACCAGCGCCGCCGGCTACCAGAACTCCATCAACAGCTACGGCTACGGCAGCAAGTCCACCACGATGTACGGCCCGTACTGGGGCAGCGTGATCCAGCAGGCCTACACCACGGCGGCCGCTTCCTGACCTGAGGGCACGGGCTCCGTTAGCGCGGGGCCGGGCTCCGTTCGCGGGGGCCCGTTCGCGGGGGCCGGGCTCCGTTCGCGGGGGCCGTTCGCGCGGGGCCAGGGTTCCGTTCGCTGGGCCGGGCGGGGCCAGGGTTCCGTTCGCGGGGGCCGCGCAGCCGGGCTTGATTCCCCTGCCTACCCTGTTTACCCCAGCGCGGGGTCATTGCGTCCCATCTTCAGCAGTGGGGAGGACGCAGTGGCCCCGCGCTGGCTTCATCTGCGACGGCGGATCGCCCCCCGCCCGCTGGACATGCCCTCCGCTAACACAAAGGCCCGGACATATACCCCATATGTCCGGGCCCTGCCATGAGGAGTGGACATGTCCTCCCGGGTGGCTTCTCGGCGCTTGGGAACGAATGAGCATGTCCCCCGGCTGGCCCGCTGCGCTCCAGAAAGAACGGGCATGTCCCGCGGCTGGCCCAGGCAGCCCCGGGTTGCACGGGACATGCCCTCCCCACACTCCGAAGCCTGGACATATTCGCCATATGCCCACTCCTTGCCGCGAAAAATGAGCATGCCCCGCGGAAAGAATGGACATGTCCCGCGGACTGGCCGCCAGCCCACCCAGTGGCACAAAAAATGGACATGTCCCGAGGAAAGGAAGGCATGTCCCGGAAAGAATAGGCAAGTCCGCCCGGGCCAGTCTCGAGCTCCTAAAGCCGTGAGCATGTCCTTTTGGGTTGGCCCGGTACGCACCGAAAGACTGAGCATGTCCCGCGGCTGGCCCAGGCAGTCCCGGGTTGCACGGGACATGCCCTCCCCACACGCCGAAGCCTGGACATATCCCCCATATGCCCACTCTTTGCCGCGAAAAATGAGCATGTCCCGCGGAAAGAATGAGCATGTCCCCGGCACTGGCCACCAGCCCACTCGATGGCACAAAAAATGGACATGTCCCCCGGCCAGGGCATGTCCATTTTTGTGCGGGTCTCTTGTGCGGGGGTCTCTAGTGGGTCTCTTGCGTGTGGGTCCCTTGTGCGCGAACCGCAGCCCGAGCGGAAGAGCCCTCCCCGCGTGGGCGAACCCTAGTGGAAGAAGTGGCGGGCTCCGGTGAAGTACATGGTGATACCGGCGGCGTTGGCTGCGGCGATGA
The DNA here is from genome assembly GCF_000520575.1 of Arthrobacter sp. I3. Lineage (NCBI taxonomy): Bacteria > Bacillati > Actinomycetota > Actinomycetes > Micrococcales > Micrococcaceae > Arthrobacter > Arthrobacter sp. I3. The sequence continues at coordinate 142,744 of NZ_KI914938.1, read as the reverse complement.
CTTCCTCGTCCCGGACAGAGCCGCCGGGCTGGACGACGGCGCGCACGCCGGCGTCGACCAGGATCTGCAGTCCGTCGGCGAACGGGAAGAACGCGTCCGAGGCCGCAACGGCGCCCCGGGCCCGCTCCGGCGAAGCGGCGGCGCCTGGTTCTGCCTGAACGGCAGCCGCCCCGCCTGCACCCTCGACGTCGGACTCAACCGTGACACCCAGCGTGTTGGCGCGCTCGACCGCGAGCTTGCAGGAATCGAGCCGGTTGACCTGGCCCATGCCGATGCCGACGGCGGCACCGTTGTCCGCGAGCAGGATGGCGTTGGACTTCGCCGCGCGGCACGCGGTCCAGGCAAACGCAAGGTCGGCCAGGGTGGCGGCGTCGGCGGCGTCGCCCGCGGCCAGGGTCCAGTTCGCGGGGGTGTCGCCGTCGGCGTCGACCTTGTCCGTGGCCTGCACCAGCATGCCGCCGGAGACCTGGCGGAACTCGGTCGGGTAGCGGCCGTATCCGTCCGGGAGGGCCAGGAGGCGGATGTTCTTCTTCTTGGACAGGATCTCCACTGCCTCGTCGTCGAAGCCCGGAGCGATGACGACCTCCGTGAAGATGCCGGCGACGGTCCGTGCCATCCCGGCGGTGACGGTGCGGTTCGCGGCGATGACGCCGCCGAACGCGGACACGGGATCGCAGGCGTGGGCCTTGGCGTGGGCGTCGGCGATCGGGTCGGCCGCCGACGCGGACCCCACGGCCACGCCGCACGGGTTGGCGTGCTTGATGATGGCGACGGCGGGCTCGGCGAAGTCGAAGGCGGCGCGCAGGGCGGCGTCGGCGTCGACGAAGTTGTTGTAGCTCATGGCCTTGCCGTGCAGCTGGTCGGCCTGGGCGATGCCGGCCGGGGCGGCCTTGTCCACGTACAGTGCGGCCTGCTGGTGCGGGTTTTCGCCGTAGCGGAGCACCTCCGAGCGTTCCAGGGCCAGGCCGGCGTAGGCGGGCCAGTCGATCACGCCGTCGCCGTCCTCGTCGCGGAACTGGCTGGCGGTCCAGGTGGCCACGGCGGTGTCGTAGGCCGCGGTGTGGGCGAACGCCTTGGCAGCGAGCCGGCGGCGGGTCTTCAGGTCAAAACCGCCCGAGGCGGCTGCCTCCACCACGGCACCGTAGGACGCCGGGTCCACCACGATGGTGACGGCGGCGTGGTTCTTCGCGGCGGAGCGCACCATCGCGGGGCCCCCGATGTCGATCTGTTCGACGACGTCGTCCGGCGCGGCACCGGACTTCACGGTCTCCACGAAGGGGTAGAGGTTGACGATGACGAGGTCGAACGGCTCGATCTCCATGTCCGCCAGGGTCTGCATGTGGGCCGGGACGCGGCGGTCCGCGAGGATGCCGCCGTGCACGCGCGGGTGCAGGGTCTTGACGCGGCCGTCCAGCATTTCCGGGGAGCCGGTGACTTCCTCGACTTCCTGCACGGGGATGCCCGCGGCGGCGATCTTCTTGGCCGTGGAGCCGGTGGAGACGATCTTGACGCCGGCGGCGTGCAGGCCTTGAGCGAGCTCCTCCAGACCGGTCTTGTCGTAGACCGAAATCAGTGCCCGGTGGATGGGAACTCGGTCGATGGATACACGGTCAAGCTGCGTGAAGCTCACAAAAGTCTCCGTCTTATATCGCGGCGGGGCCGCGGGTGGTGGGGATGCGGCAAGTTTATCGCGTCCCGCCGCCGGGCCCTTCCCGCGCGCCGGAGTGTGAAGCACGCGCGGGCCGCGGCCCAGCCACGTAGAGTTTTCACAGGAGGCCAAGATGAACACGTATACCACTGTGCCCAGCGGCGAACAGGTGGTCCAGGAACTGCCGTGGCGGTGGAAGGTCCAAGGCCGGATCTTCCTGATCGGCGGGCTGGGCTTCATGTTCGATGCCTGGGACGTCACCCTCAACGGCATCCTCATTCCGTTGCTGTCCAAGCACTGGTCACTGAGCCCGGGCGATGCCGCCTGGATCGGCACGGCGAACCTCATTGGCATGGCCCTGGGCGCGTTCGTCTGGGGCACCATCGCGGACACCATCGGCCGCAAGAAGGCCTTCACCGCGACCCTGCTGATTTTCTCCATCTTCACCGTGCTCGGCGCCTTCTCCCCCGACTTCATGTGGTTTGTCGTGTTCCGGTTCCTGGCCGGGTTCGGCCTGGGCGGCTGCATCCCTGTGGACTACGCGCTGGTGGGCGAGTTCACCCCGCGCAAACAGCGCGGCCGGGTGCTCACCGCGATGGACGGCTGGTGGCCGATCGGCGCCGCCCTCTGCGGTTTTGTCTCCGCCGGGCTGGTCGCGGCCTTCGCGGACTGGCGGCTGACCATGCTGGTCATGGTGCTCCCGGCGCTGCTGGTGTTCTGGATCCGCCGCAGCGTGCCGGAATCCCCGCTGTTCCTGATCCGCAAGGGCCGCCGCGACGAGGCCGCCAAGGTGATCGACGCCCTGGTCCAGGCCACCGGCGCCGAGGCCCGCGTCTACAGCCTGCCCGCGCCGCAGGATGCACCACGCCTCTCGGCAGGGAGCGCGTGGACGCAGTTGCGCGCCCTCTGGCAGTTCAACTGGAAGATCACGACGGCGGCATGGGCCCTGTTCCTCAGCATCCTGCTCGTCTACTACCTGTCGCTGACGTGGATGCCGCGGATCCTGATCGGCGCCGGCTTCGAGGAGTACAAGGCCTTCCTGACCACCGCGTCGATGGCCGCCGTCGGACTCCTGGGCGTGGTGGTGGCCGCCCTGCTGGTGGAGCGGGTGGGCCGCAAGTGGATCCTGGCGATCACCGGCCCGCTGTCCGCGCTGACGCTGGTGATCGTGGCGATCGTGGTGGACATCCCCACCGCCGCCGTGTTCTGGCTCCTGGTGTTCGGCTTCGTGGTGCAGGTGGCCATCCCGGTGCTCTACACCTACGTCTCCGAGCTCTACCCCACGGAACTGCGCGGCTCCGGCTTCGGCTGGGCCTCGACGTTCTCCCGGCTCGGCGCCGGATTCGGTCCGCTGATCTTCGCGGCCTTCCTGTGGCCGGAACTGGGGCTCGCGACGTCGTTCGCCCTGGCTGGCGGCCTCGTGCTGCTCTCCGTGCTGTGGATGGCGTTCTTCGCCCCCGAGACGAAGCAGCGCCGGCTCGAGTAACGCGCCCGGGGAAATTACGACGGCGCCCCTCCCCTGCGACAGGTGAGGGGCGCCGTCGTCCGTGGTCCGATCCCCCGGCTACTGGATGCAGGTCACGGACACCGAGAGCGCGTTTGCCTTGAGCTGGGTGACAGACCAGCCCGTGGGCTGACCCGATGCGCCCACGACCGGCTGGCTGGCCACGACCTGGTTGCCGTTGCTGCTGTTGATCGCGAACCCGCCGCCGGTGGCGACGTTGCCGGCCGGGCAGCTGGCGACGACGGTGAGCTTTGAGTCGCTGGCCGACGCGACGCTCACACTGGTGGACGCTGCGGCACCGGTTGCACCCCTCTCGCCCTTCGCCCCTGCAGGGCCGACCGGTCCGATGGCACCCATGGGTCCAGCAGCACCGGTTGCACCGGTGGCACCCGTCTCGCCCTGGAGTCCGGGAGCCCCGGCAGCGCCCGTGGCACCGGTGTCTCCCTTGTCGCCGGTATCACCCTTCTCGCCCTGGACGCCTTGGGCACCCGTCTCGCCTGTGGCACCTACGGCACCCGTCTCACCTGTGGCACCGGTATCGCCCTTGTCACCGGTGTCGCCTTTCTCGCCCTGGGCACCCGTTTCACCTGTGGCGCCAGTGGCCCCGGTCTCCCCCGTAGCACCGGTCTCCCCCGTGGCGCCCGTTTCACCGGTGGCGCCCGTTTCACCGGTCCCGCCCGTGGCGCCGGTGTCGCCCTTCAACCCGGGCAGTCCCTGGATCCCCTGGGCACCGGCGATGCCCTGGATGCCCTGGATGCCTTGGGCGTTCCAGGAGATTGCGGTTTCCTTCTTGGAATCGCACGAGGCGCCCGCGGGGAGTACCCGCAGCTCACCGCCGTTGTTGTTGTTGAAGCACCCTTTGATTTCGCCTGTTCCCGACGTTGGAGTGGCGGCGATGGCAGAGGAAACGGCGCCCGTTCCGAGAACGAGCGCCGCAGTGAGACACAGGACTTTTGGACTTGTTTTGGCAAGGCTGAATCGAGACATGAAGAACCCCCGGAAATGCGACGAATGAATGAGACTGCGTCAGACTATTGCTCATTTCACTACTTGCACCGGCTCGGAAATACCTGTCTTTGGCCCTGCAGTACCTGACTTTCGGACCGAGTACTCACTTTTGCGGGTCCGATCACTTGGTTTGGCCGAGAAGGCCGCTACGCGCCCACCACTCGATGCTCTATCACTCCAGGCTGTTCTCGGCGCTGATAGCCACCCCAAGTGATAGCGCAGCGGGGAAACCCGGCAGCGGGAAATCACGCAGCGCGGAAATCAGGCAGCGCGGAAATCAGGCGGGGGTGTGGGCAGCGGCGAGGGAAGCGAGCGTGGAGACCAGGAGCCGGCGTTCCACCACCTTGATGCGCTCGTGCAGGGATTCCTCGCTCTCGCCGTCCCCGACCGCCACGGCTTCCTGCGCGATGATGGGGCCCGTGTCCACCCCGGCGTCGGCCCAGTGCACCGTGCAGCCGGTGACCTTCACGCCGTAGGCCAGCGCGTCGCGGACACCGTGGGCGCCGGGGAAGGACGGCAGCAGCGCCGGGTGCGTGTTGAGGTATTTGCCGCCAAACGCGTCGATGAAGTCGGCGCTGACAATCCGCATGAAGCCCGAGGACACCACCACATCCGGGGCGAAGCCGGCGACGGCCTCGGTCAGGGCCGCGTCCCAGGCCGCCCTGTCCGGGTAGGCCTTGAAGTCCACTACAAACGTGGGAATCCCGGCGGCGGCGGAGCGTTCCACCCCGAACGTCCCCGGCCGGTCGGCGCCGACGGCGGCGATCTCGACGTCGAGCGCGCCGGACTTCACGGCATCGATTACTGCCTGGAGGTTGGAGCCGGTGCCGGAAACGAGGACAACTATGCGCATGGTCCTAGCTTATGGGGCCGCTCGCGTAGGCTGGAAAACATGAATCCCCCCACGGAATCCGGCAGCGGCCAGTCCGACCGGCAACCGGTCGGCCAGGCAGCACAAGATTCCGCACGGCTGACGCACACCCTGTTCCGGCTGTTCGTCATCGCGGTCCTGGGCTCGTTCTTCGTCTTCCAGCTCGACGTGGGTTACGTGTGGCTGACGGCGCTGCTCACGGTGGCGGGCATCGTGCTGGGCATCGTGGTCCTGGTCCGGGCGGTGAAATACAAGGAATCGCGGCTGGTTCTGTACGGCGCGATATCCGGACTGGTGGTGTCGGCGGTGATGCTGCTGGTGGTGCTGGCCTCGACACTGTTCTTCAACCAGATCCGCGATTACCAGCAGTGCGTCCGCTACGCCCTGACGCAGCAGGCAACCTCGGAATGCAGAACGCAACTGGAGAAGTCCCTCCCCACGCAACTGCCAACGCAGCTGCGCTAACAGCTGCACCCACACTCCGGGCTAGCGGCTGCTGACCGTCTCCAGGTCTGCCTCGCGCAGCTTCTGCTGGCGTTCCAGCCACGGTCCGGCCGCGTAGCCGATCACGACGCCGATCCCGACCTCCGCGGCCACGAACAGTGCCGTGCGCAGCGGGTTGGGCCCGATCTCCGTCAGCCGACCGATGCCGGCCGAACCGCGGGCCAGCCAGGCGAGCCCCGCCGCGAGCAGCCCGGCGACGGAGCCGATCACCGCGCCCAGCACCAGGGTGGAGGTGGCGGCGGTAAACCAGCGGGCCCGGATCTTGATGGACAGCCATTCGTCGAAGTGGTTTTCGCCTTCGCGCAGGAACCACCAGCCGGCCAGCGCCCCGGCCAGCGCCGGCACCACCAGGGCCACGAAGCCGAAGTCGAGGGAACCGGCCGGCAGCGCGGCGAACACCGGAACGGACGGCAGCGGCCCGACGGCGGTCCCGAGCGGTCCGGCCAGCGACCCGACGCCCAGGGCGAACCCAGCACCGGAGATCCAGGCCAGGGCAAAGACGACGAGGTTGGGCAGGAAGCCGAGCTGCACGATGGTGAGGACACCGCCGCCCATGGCACCGGCGTCGAGCCCTTCGTAAACGGCGACCACAAGGTTCCAGTGGATGAAGAGGTCAACGGCCAGCAGCGCGGCGGACATCGCCAGGCTCGCCATCAGCGCCACCGAGCCTGCCTTGATGGCCGAGCCCAGGTAGGATCCGGCCCAACGGGAGTGCTGGCTGGTACGGGCCAGCCAGGCCACGGCGTCGACGCCGATCAGCCGGCTCCACGATCCGGCCTCGCGGCGCGCACCCACCACCATGCCGAGCCCGAACGGGACGAGGGGAATGAACGCAGCGGCCCACAGGCTGATGCCGACGTCGGCCGTGCGGCAGACGAAGCCCGTCGCAATCCCGAATCCGGCATACGCCAGCCAGGAGCCGAGCAGCGCCTGCCAGAGCTGGTCCGTATATGAGGCGCGGGCAAGGCGCCGTCCGGCGCGCCAGGCGAGCAGGAACGGGATGAGGGCCAGGCCCAGCGGAATGAGCGAGAGCGTCCCGGATTCCGGCTGCGCGGCGGACCCGGCACCGGCGGTGTCCAGCAGCAGGGGCACGCCGTGGATCAGCAGCCAGGCCTGGCCGGCCAGGCGCGCCAGGACATCGAATCCGTCATGCTGGAATCCGGCCGTGGCCCAGACCATGACAATCGGGGCCACCACCACGAGGGCGGAAATGACGGCGGCCTGGGCGGACTCGAGGGCACCCTGCAGCCACAGGGGCATGGGAAGGCCACGTTGTCCGGTCTGATCAGCGCGCAGTTTCATCGAGATCCATGGTGCCACGGGCCCGGCACCCGGCCGGTTTCCGACAGGCACATTGGCCGGATCCGCCGGATTTGCCGTCGGTGGCCCCCGGCGCTTTTTGCACACCCCGGTCGTAAAATTGTAAATGTCCGCAATCAGTGGTTGGAGGCAGATAATGACTACCGCATCTCCTCATGCGCACGGCGTTCATTTTGGTCGGACAGATGTACAGAACGTCGGCATGGGTGCAGGTATCGTCCTGATCGTCGTGGGCATCTTGGGGTTCATCCCTGGCATCACTACGAATTACAGCGAACTGAGGTTCTTCGGGCCCGATTCCAAGGCCCTGTTCCTGGGCCTGTTCCAGGTGTCGATGTTGCTGAACATCGTTCAGCTCGCGATCGGCGCCACCGGCCTGACCATGTCCCGGACTGCCATGGGCGCCCGGAATTTCCTCATGGGCTCCGGTCTGCTGTACATCGTCCTTAGCATTTACGGTTTCATCGTCGGCGTGGATTCGGCGGCCAACTTCCTGTCGCTGAACACCATGGACAATTGGGCCTTTATGGTGATGGGCGTAGTAATGGCCGGCGCAGGCTGGCTGATGACAAGGCACCTGGAAGAAGACGTAAAGACCCGGTCATCAACCCCCGGGACATAGGGAGCCGCGAATGAGTAACGTTTCATAGTATTCAGAAAATTCGTACTACCTGCTGGTGCAGTGGTTTAGCGGAAACGCGGCCGCTGCACCAGCTTTCTGTGTGGCGTCTGGAGCTGCCCGACGGCGGAGCCTCCCGGCACGCCGGAAGGCCGGGACTTTGTGAGTCCCGGCCTT
>NZ_KI914938.1:108201-134993 GCF_000520575.1 Arthrobacter sp. I3 | reverse complement strand
TTGTGAGTCCCGGCCTTCCGTGATGCCCTGCCGCTGCCGTTGCCGCCGGTGATGATGCGGGTGCCGCGGCGGCTCGCTAGCTTGCGTGTTCCTGAACGCGGGGCGGAACAGTGTCCCACTCCGTTTCGGTGGCACGCATCCAGGGAAAGGGCAGCAGTTCCTTGATCCGGACCTTGCCCACCTCGCCCCCGGCATCGACCAGTACAGACGTCTCGGTTCCGTAAGAACGCAGCAGCTCCCGGCAGAGGCCGCACGGGTTGGTGACTTGGGGGTGTCCCTGCCCGTCCATGCTGACGGCTACCACGGAGTGGATTGCTGGCTCCTGGGCCATGCGGGCATTGGCGAGGGCGCTGGATTCGGCGCACACATTGATGCGCTTGGCGCCAAGGTGCAGTCCGAGATAGATGGCCCCCGATTCACCGCGCATGGCGGCCGCCACCCGGTGGTTCTCGCTGTGGTGGGCGGTGAGCAACAGCGCGCGCGCTGCCTCGTAAAGCTCCACGTCGGAGGCGTCGAGATCAAAGGAGATCACGTTTGCCTGCAAACCGTTTGTGTCCGGGCGACTGGCGTTCATGAGGGTTCCCACTTTCCGTTCCTGCTTACCGCTGTTCTTGCGTGCCTGTGTTCTGGCCTGGCTGTTTTGGTAACTGGCTGTTTTCGTGGCCGGCCGTGGTCGTGGCCGGCCGCGTGCTCTACCGGCCGATGAAGATGCCGTTCTTCTTCCGGGCGAGCAGGTAGAAGACGATGCTGAGCGCCGACAGGACGGCCACGTAAACGGGGAAGATCCAGGAGGCGTTCATGGACTGGAGCCAGACCAGGAGGTAGGAGGCCGTGCCACCGAAGAGGGCGACGCCTAGGCCGTAGCCGAGCGCGGTGCCGGCGCCGCGGCAACCCTTCGGCATCAGGGAGCTGGTGACCACGTTGTACAGCGTCATGTTCAGGACCAGCACAACCGAGCCGCCGAGGAGCACGGCCGCGAAGCCGGCGATGCCGGGCTTGACGTACATCAGCATCAGGAAGACGGACGGAATGGCCAGGGCACGGGTGATCAGGAACCACTTGGACATCGACTTGCCGTCAGCGACCTTGCTGATGATGAGGCTGCCGACAACCAGCACGACGCCGAGGATGGTGGTGAGCGCGAAGACGGCGGTTGCGTCCTCCTTGAAGCCGGTGCGGGCCGCCGTCGGGAGGCCGGTGTTCCAGGCGTAGTTGTAGGCCTGCGCAGCGCCGACGACGAAGGTGATGGCCAGGACGCTGAGCCAGTGCTTGCGCACTCCACCCCAGACGGTCTTGGCGGAGTTGTTCGCCAGTTCTTCCGGCCTCATGGTTTCCGGAAGCGTCCGGCGAAGGTAGACAACGACGAAGCCGAAGGCTGCGCCGACGATGAACGGCACACGCCATCCCCAGTCGGCCATGACGGCCCCACCGAGCATCAGGGACGAGAGGTAGCTGACCAGCGAGGCGAGCAGGATGCCTGCGTTGACGTAGAAGGAGATGATGCCGGCGACAAAGCCCTCGCGTCCTTCGGGGACGAGTTCGACAGCGTGGGCGGTGGACAACGGAGCTTCGACACCGGTGGAGATGCCCTGAACGATGCGGCAGACCAGCAGGATGACGCCGGCCGCGGGGCCAATCTGGTCATAGGTCGGCGACACGGCAATGATCAGGGTGGTGATCGCCATCATCATGATGGACCAGAGCATTACCCGCCGTCGTCCGATCCTGTCGGCGAAGGTGCCGAGCAGGATGCCGCCCAGCGGACGGAACGCGAAGCCGACGGCAAAGACTGCCAGCGCGCTCAGCGTCGCGGCAACGGGGTCCTGCGACGGGAAGAACTTGGGTCCGATGAAGGCCGACAGCAGGCCGAAGACCATCCAGTCGTACCATTCCAGGGTGTTTCCAAGTCCAAGGCCGAGCAGTCCCCGGCGGACTTCCGGAGATAGCCGGGACTTGCGGCCGGTCTCCAGGTCAGTCTTGACGACAGTGTCAGTCATGATTCCTTTTTCCTTCCCCCGCACTTTCGGGGTGCGTGAGGGTACGGATTGCCGGCGGGCACCCCTGTTGGGGTCGCCGGCAATCGAAACTATCGTTTGGCTTGGTCCGCGGGGCGGGACCGGCTCGCCACATGGGAGGCGAGTTAGCCCAGATAGCTACGCATGCCTCTTCGTAGCGCTTGAATGCAAACGGGCCATCCAGCTCGGCAACAAGGAACTGGTCCCTGGTGACCGGCCAACATCGTGCTCTGCGGATGGCTTGGCAGATGTCACGGCAGCTTTGCTTAAGGAAAGGAACGGGTTCGCGGGTCGGATGCACCTTCCGCCAGAAGGCTGTGCACCCTAACCTGTTTGAAGCGTTCCTGCCCAAAGTGTTGCGGCTCACACAACTATATTGAAGATCTTCACAGAGTCAATGGTTTTCGGAGAAGTCCTGTCCGCCCGCGGCAGGCCGGGCCCAGGCCGGATCACAAAGCCCCACGTCAGGCGCAGATTCAGTCCGGAACCGTAAAAATATTCAGCAAAACCTTGATTCGCTAAAAGTTTTCACTATAGTTATGTGTGTTAGCTCACCAAGAGAGAGTCGGAGCATGACCAACGAAATCGTCACGGGACATTCCCCCGCCGGCACAAGCGTCCTTCTTGCCACCGTCGGCAACAAGGTCCGCAACATGCGCAAGGACAAAGGAATGACCCTCGCGAAGCTCTCGGAAGTCACTGGCCTCAGCCCGGCGATCGTCAGCCAGATCGAACGCGGCCTGGCCAATCCCTCTTTCACCACCTTGGCGCAGCTGGCACACGGCCTGGACATTCCGGTGGGGAAGTTCTTCCTCGGACAGGAGGAAACCAGGTCCCCCGTGGTCCGCAAGGCCGAGCGGCGGAACCTCAAGGGCGTCACCAAGAAGTCCGTAGGTGAAGCAGTCTATGAACTGCTCACCCCGGACCTCAACGGTGCGCTGGAGGCCCAATGGATCGTGAGTCCGCCAGGCCACGACACCAGCGCCACTCCTTTCCGGCACAGCGGCGAGGAATTCGGCATCGTGCTCTCCGGCCGGAAGGACATCTTCCTGGACGGCGAGAAGTACACCCTGGAAGAAGGCGACTCGATCACCTTCTCCTCGGATACGCCCCACTGGTACAAGAACAGCTACGAAGAGGTCTGCGTAGCAATCTGGGTTAACGCACCTCACGCGTGGTGATCCGCCGGCCCTAGCCGCCGTCACCCTCTCTCCGGTCCGGACGCCTCTTTTCTATACCGCGGTGTCCGCCGGAACCCCACCAACAGCCCGCACCACGGCCCGCAACGGGCCGCGATGCGTCATACCCTCTGCCGGGTCGATGTCGCGGTCAGCGTTGCCGCGTTACTGCCGGGCACCGTCTTCTACGTCACCGGCACCGTTCCAACGGCACCCGTTCCCACGGCACGCCTCTAACGGCACTTCGGCCGAAACAGTAAGGATCCCCCATGAACCCGTCCACAGCCATGTCGTCGCTGGAACTCAGCACCACCACGGCGGACCTCACCGCCCCTGTCATCTCCCGCTCCGACGTCCTCGTCGTCGGCGGTGGCCCCGCAGGCGTGGCCGCAGCCGTCACCGCGGCCCGCTCGGGCGCCTCTGTCACGCTGCTGGAACGCTACTCCTCCCTGGGCGGCCTCGCCTCCGGCGGCATGGTCCTCGTGCTCGATGACATGATCAACGGCCAGGAAATCACGGTCACCGGCATCGTCTCCGAGTACGTCGAGCGGCTGCAGAAGCTGGGCCTGGCGATCGTCCCGCCGGCCGATGACCGCAAGACCTCCGAGGAACTGTGGAACAAGTGGGGCCGCTACGGCACCTTCGACTTCCACTCCCACACCACCCCCAAACCGGTCTGCTACGCCGCCGCTTTCGACCCGGACGGCTGGAAGCGTGTCTCCAACGACCTCGTCCGCGAGGCCGGCGTCAACCTGCGCCTGCACTCCTGGTTCTCCCGCCCCATCGTGGACAACGGCGTCATGAAGGGCGTCATCTGCGAGACCAAGTCCGGCCCGCAGGCCTTCATGGCCGACATCGTCATCGACACCACCGGCGACATCGACGTCGCCTCCCGGGCCGGCGCCAGCTACGTCAAGGACAGCTACCTCACCACGCTCGTCTTCCGCCTGGGCAACGTGGACACCAACGCCGCGGAGGCCTTCGAACAGGCCAACCCGAAGGAAGCCCGCGCCATCAACCGCAAGATCAAGCGCCTCCTCGGCGGCGCCTGGGAACTGTGGTGGCTCAAGACCCCCATCGACGGCGTCGTCTGGTGCAACGCACCGCACATGACCGGCTTCGACGGCGTCGACCCGGCGGACATGACGGCCGCCGAGTTCGCCGCGCGGGACCGCATCACCGAGGCCGTGGACTATGTCCGCGCCAACCTGCCCGGCTTCGAGAACTGCTACATGCTCGACGTCGCGTCCCAGATGGGCGTGCGCCAGACCCGCCTGCTCGAAGGCGAGTACGTCATGACGAAGGAAGATGTCACTTCCCGCCGCCACTTCGCCGACACCGTGGCCCGCGGCCGCGACTACTACTACCCGTTCCGCTCGCTGCTGCCCAAGGAAGTTGACCAGCTGCTCGTCGCGGGCCGGCACTACTCCGCCACCCCCGAGGCCCAGAAGATGTCCCGCGAGATCCCGCCCTGCATGGCCATGGGCCAGGCAGTCGGCGTCGCCGCCGCGCTGGCGATCCAGAACGGCACCCTCGTCCGCGACGTCTCCGCCCTGGACATCCAGCAGGGCATGCGCCGGCACGGCGCCGACCCGGGCGACGTCCCGTCGTCGAACGCCACCCTTGACGTGGACGCGGTGGTGGGGGCATGAGCACCGTCATCGACGACCTGTTCTCAGGCACAACAGCAGAAGGCACGACGGCGGCAACCGCCGCCGGGACAGAGGCACAGCCGGCTGGCACACCGCTCCCCCTGGATGGCATCAAGATCGTGGACTTCACCCAGGTGTTTATGGGCCCGTCCTGCACCCAGCTGCTGGGCGACTACGGCGCGGACATCATCAAAGTGGAACGCCCCGGCGCCGGGGACATCTCCCGCAACTCGTTCCCGGACAAGGACGGCCAGGACAACCCGATCTTCCTGTCCATCAACCGGAACAAGCGCAGCATCTCGGTGGACACCCGCACCGATGAGGGCAAAGCCGTCCTCCGCCGGCTGCTCGCCGACGCGGACGTCGTGGTCAGCAACTTCCGCTCCGGCGTCATGGAGCGGATGGGCTTCGGCTACGAGGACCTGAAGGAGCAGAACCCGGGCATCATCTGGGCCTCCGGCACCGGATTCGGCCCCGAGGGCCCCTACTCGCACAAGGGCGGCCAGGACGCGATCGCCCAGGCCTACTCCGGTGTCATGTGGCGGCGCGAGTCGGATGACATGAAGCCGGCCATCTACCCCACCACGCTGTGCGACTACATCACGGGCATGCACCTCATGCAGGGCATCCTGCTGGCACTGCGCACCCGCGAGTCCGCCGGCGTCGGGCAGAAGGTGGAGGTGACCATGTACGACTCCATGCTGCACCTGCAGATGCAGGAGGCCTGCATGCAGCTCAACCGCGGCTACGAGGTCAACTGGGGCGCCATGCCGCTTAGCGGCGTCTTTGAAACCACCGACGGCGCCGTCTGCATGGTGGGCGGCTTCACGCCGGACCCGCTGCTGCGCATTTCCGAGGCCCTGGGCCTGGACGAGGACCTCACGCTGCGGCCCGAGTTCGCCAACCTCGAACAGCAGTTCAAGCACAAGCCGGCACTGCAGGCGATCTTCCGCGAGCGCATGGCCACCAACACCACCGAATACTGGACCTCCCGGCTCGAAGACCAGGGGCTGCTCAACGCCCCGGTCCACACCCTGGAGCAGACCCTGGCCGATGCGCAGACACACGCCAACAACATGATCGTCGAGGCCGAACACCCCGGCGTCGGCACCGTGAAGATGCTCAACGCGCCCATCCGGCTCTCCGCCACCCCGCCCACCATCCGCCGGGTGGCCCCGCGCCTCGGCGAACACAACGTTGAGGTGCTGCTGGAGAACGGCTTCGACGCCGAGACCATCGAGCGCCTGCAGCAGCTGGGGGTGCTTCGGTGACCGCCGTTTCAGAGGCCGGGACGACCGCCTCAGTTCCCACCGCCGTTGACCAGGTCACCCTGACCATCGAGAACCACGTCGCCACCGTGGTCATCGACCGCCAGCACGTGCTCAACGCCGTCGACGGCGGCGCGCAGGCCCGGCTCAACGAGATCTGGGACCAGCTCGAAGCCGATCCGGACGTCCGCGCCGTGGTCATCACGGGCGCCGGAACCCGGGCATTCTGCGTCGGCGCGGATATGTCCGCCTCCGCCGTGGACAAGACCGGGCTCGAATACTGGGCGGGCCTGGACCCGAACGGCTTCGGCGGGCTCAGCCTGCGCACCACGCTGGACATCCCGGTGATCGCCCGGGTCAACGGTTACGCGCTCGGCGGCGGCATGGAGATCGTGCTCGGCGCGGACATCGTGATCGCCGCGGACACGGCCCGCTTCGGGCTGACGGAACCGCGCGTGGGGCGTCTGGCGCTCGACGGCGGCATCCACCAGCTGGTGCGCCGGATCCCGTACACCCAGGCAATGGGCATGCTCCTGACCGGGCGGAAGGCCGAGGCCACAGAGATGCAGTCCATGGGCCTGGTCAATGAGGTGGTCCCCGCGGATGAGCTCGACGCCGCGGTACAGCGCTGGGTGGACCAAATCCTCGCCTGCGCCCCCACCTCGGTCCGGGCGGTCAAGCAGATGGTCTCGCAGACCGCGCACCTGACCGCCACCGAGGCCCGCGGCCTCCGGCTCCCCGCCCTCATGGCGGCGCTGGACAGCGAAGACTCCGCCGAGGGCGTCCGCGCCTTCCAGGAGAAGCGCGCCCCGCACTGGCCGGGCCGCTAGCCGTTCCACGGCCCGACATTTAGCCGCTCGAAGAACAACAAGAGCTTAGAAGGAGAAACCAATGCGGGAGTCACTGACACCCGGCGTGTGGGGCGTCGTCGCCACACCGTTCCAGGGCAGCACCCTGGATGTCGACACGGACAGCCTGGCCGGGCTCGTGGGCTACTACGAGTCGATCGGCGCCACGGGCCTCACGGTCCTGGGCGTGTTCGGCGAGGCCGCGGCCCTGACGGCGGCCGAGCGCAGCCTGGTCCTGGAAGTGGTCATGGAGGAAACGCGCCTGCCCCTCGTGGTGGGAGTGACTTCCCTCTTCACCGGCACGGCCGTCGAAGAAATCCGTTCCATCCAGGCCGCCACCGGGGACCGGCTGTCGGCCGTCATGGTCCAGGCCAACTCCGCCAACCCCGGTGTGGTCATCGCGCACCTGAACGCCATCCACCAGTCCACCGGCGCCAACGTCGTACTGCAGGACTACCCGCTGGCCAGCGGCGTCCACATCAGCACCGAGGCGCTCATTGCCGTGGTGCAGGCCTGCGGCTTCGTCACCGCGGTCAAGGCCGAGGCCCCGCCCACCTCCGTGGCGATCGGGCACCTCACCGCAGCCCTCGACGTCTCTGTCTTCGGCGGCCTCGGCGGCCAGGGGCTGCTGGACGAGCTCCTGGCCGGCGCCGCGGGGGCGATGACCGGTTTCTCCTACCCGGAAGCGCTCATCGCCTGCGTGCGGGCCTGGCAGAAAGACGGCTACGAGGCCGCCCGCGATGCCCTGCTGCCCTACCTGCCCCTGATCAACTTCGAGCAGCAGGCGAAAATCGCGCTGGCCATCCGCAAGGAATGCCTGCACCAGCGAGGACTCATCGCCGACGCCGGCGTTCGGGCACCGGCCGCCGCGTTGCCGGAGTTTCTCCGGACCGGGCTGCGCACGCACCTGGCCGAGGCCGCCGAGGCCCTCGGCCCGAACCCGGCCGCCGTGCTGACCACGGCGGGGAGGAACTGATGGATTTCGGAATCAGCGGGAAGACCGCCTTTGTGGCCGCCTCGACCGGCGGCCTGGGCCTCGCCATCGCCCGGGCCCTCGCCGCCGAAGGCGTCCGGGTGGCCATCACCGGCCGGCGCGAAGTCCGCGCCAAGGAGATCGTGGCCGAACTGACGGACGCCCACGGACCGGGCGCCGTCGCCATCGAAGCGGACCTCAGCACCGCCGAGGGCGTGGCCGCCGCCGTCGAACGGACAGTCGCGGAACTCGGGCCCATCGACATCCTGGTCCTCAACGGTCCCGGGCCGAAGCCCGGCGCGGCCGCCACGCTCGGCGCGGACGACATCGCCGCGGCGTTCGAACAACTCGTCAAACCGCACCACGCCCTGGTCTCGCACATCCTGCCGGGCATGCGGGAACGGCGCTGGGGCCGGATCCTGGCCGTCGGGTCGAGCGGCGTCATGGCACCACTGCCGAACCTGGCCGTGTCCAACACCGGCCGCGCGGCGCTGGCCGGCTACCTCAAGACCCTCGCCGCCGAGGTCGCGCTGGACGCCGTCACGGTCAACATGCTCCTTCCCGGACGCATCGCCACGGACCGGGTCGCGGAACTGGACCAGGCCGCCGCCAAACGGCGCGGCACCACGCCTGAGGAAATCCAGCTCGAATCCCGCAAGACCATCCCCGCCCGCCGCTACGGCGAACCCGAGGAATTCGGCGCCGCCGCGGCGTTCCTCTGCAGCGCCCCGGCCTCCTACATCACCGGCGTGGCACTGCGCTGCGACGGCGGCCTGATCCGCGGGCTCTAGCCATAGGCGCTGAACGCTCAGCACACACCCTGCTCCGACTCTCACGAAGGAACACCATGACTTCCACCGACACAGACACCTCAACCGCAACAGCCCGGGACCTCCTCACCGCCCGGCACCTGATCAACGGCGAATGGCTCGGCGGGGCGGACACCGAGCGGATGAACCCGGCCCGCCCGGGCGAGCTCGCCGCCCTCTCCCCCAGCGGCACCGCAGCCGACGTCGACGCCGCCATCACCGCCGCCGCCGCCGCGCAGCCGGCCTGGGCAGCCATGCCCGCCCCGTCGCGCGGCGCCATCCTGATGGCCGCCGGCAACCTGCTCCTGGAGCGCCAGACCGCCATCGCCGAGGACCTCGTCCGTGAAGAGGGCAAGACCCTCGCCGAGGCCAAGGGCGAGGTCAAGCGCGCCTCCGACGTGCTGCGCTTCTTCGGTTCCCTCGGCTGGGCCGCCACCGGCGAGGTGCTGCCCAGCGGCCTGCCGGACACCACCATCACCACCCGCCGCGAGGCTCTCGGCGTCGTCGGGCTCATCACGCCGTGGAACTTCCCTATCGCCATCCCGGCCTGGAAGTCCGCGCCGGCGCTGATCAGCGGCAACGCCGTGGTCATCAAGCCGGCCGAGCTCACCCCGCTCTCCGCCACGCACCTGGCCCGCGCCCTGCAGGACGCCGGGCTGCCCGCCGGCGTGTTCAACGTGGTCCACGGCAAGGGCCGCGTGGTGGGCGACGCCCTGGCCCGCGATCCCCGCATCGCCGGGTTGTCCTTCACCGGCTCCACCAACGTCGGGCTCGGGCTGCAGGAGATCCTCAACGCCCGCCGCGCCCGGGTCCAGCTGGAAATGGGCGGCAAGAACGGCGTGCTGGTCCTGGACGACGCCGATCCCCGCAAGGCCGCCCAGGTGGTGGCGGCCGGCGCGTTCGGCCTCACCGGCCAGGCCTGTACCGCCACGTCCCGCGTCTACGTCACGCCCGGCATCCGCGAGGAATTCCTGGCGGCCCTCACCGAGGAAGCCGCGCAGTACACCGCCGGCGACGGCCTCGAGGCCGCAAAGATGGGCGCCGTGGTGAGCAGCCAGCAGTTCAAACAGAACCAGGCCGCGGTGCGCACCGCCGTCGAACGCGGCGCCACGCTGCTGCACGGAGAGTACGACGGCGGCACTGACGGCGGCTTCCTCTTCCCGGCCGCCATCCTCACGGACCTGCCCTTCGACGATGCCGCCGCGACCGAAGAGATCTTCGGACCCGTCGTGGCCGTCCTCGAGGTCCCGGACTACGAGGCCGGGCTCGCCGCGATCAACGACTCCCGCTACGGCCTGACCGCCGGTATCTGCACCGACTCCCTGGCGTTCTCCTCCGACTTCGCCGCCCGCGCCCAGGCCGGGGTCATCAAGGTCAACCGTCCGACGGCGGGCCTGGACCTGAACGTGCCGTTCGGCGGAGTCAAGGACTCCTCCACCAACACGTTCCGCGAACAGGGGAAGTCCGCGCTGGACTTCTTCACGTGGGGCAAGACCGTCTACACGGGTGTGTAGCCAGCCGTGACGTACGTGATCGCCCAGCCCTGTGTGGACGTCAAGGACAAGGCCTGCATCGACGAATGCCCGGTGGACTGCATCTATGAGGGTGAACGCTCGCTCTACATCCACCCGTCCGAATGCGTGGACTGCGGCGCCTGCGATCCCGTCTGCCCGGTCGAGGCGATCTACTACTCGGACGATGTCCCGGACGAGTGGGCCGACTACGTGCGCGCCAACGTGGAGTTCTTCGAGGAACTGGGGTCGCCGCAGGGCGCCTCAGCCCTCGGAAACCTGCACCGCGACCACCCTGTGGTGGCGCGTGCGCCTCTAGGCGCACGCGCCGTCGGCTGAGCCCGTGACTGAACTGGTTGATGACCGGGGATAGCGTTCCCTACCCCTCCCTTTTCTCCCGTTGGAACGCCCTCACTGCTTCGCTCACTGTTGGGTAGAAATGTTCGGGAGAAAAGCGGGCGCCCATGCCGTACTGCAACAATCTGTCTTTGACCGGGTCTTTGAGCTCGGCGAACACCAGGTCCACGCCGTGCCGGTCCAGCCATTCGTCAAGCTGCACCAACTCGTCCAGTGCAGTCGTGTCGATTCCCGTCACTGGTTCTGCCGCCAGCACCACGCGTTCTGTGCCGTCCGCCGCCTGGTCCAGTTCGTTGCGCACGAAGGACCCCAGCAAGGCTCCGTTGCCGAAGAACAGCGGTGCGTCGAAGCGCAGGATCAACAGGCCGGGGATGCGGTCCCCTTCCGGATGACGGCTCACGTCGTGGTACCCCGGGATCCCGGGCACGTCCACCAGTTCAGCACGGTAGGGGTCCCAGGCCTGCCGTAGGAAGTCCAGAATTGCCAAGCCGATGGCAACGGCGATGCCCGGGAGGACGCCCAGTATGGTCACCCCCAGGAAGGCCGCGAGCATCACCAGCGATTCACTGCGGCTCATGCCGATGAGCCGTCGCACACCGGCCGGATCGGCTATTGCGGCGGCTGCGGCGATGACAATGGCTGCAAGGGTTGTGGCCGGCAGGAACTCGGTGACGCCAGGCGCCACGAGCATGAAGCCGAGCACCAGGACAGCGCCTACGGCCCCCGTGAGCTGGGATTTCGCCCCGGACTCGACTGCCACCGGCGTGCGGGACGTGCTGGCCGACACCGGGAAGCCACCGAGCAGCCCGGTGGCAGCGTTCGCCGCGCCCAGGGCTGCCATTTCACGGTTGCCGGATACCCTGCCGCCCTCTGCGGCCGCCAGGGATTGGGCCAGGGTTCCGGTATCAACGAAGACGATGAGGGCGATCGCGGCGGCGGCGGGCAACAGGGTCAGGACGTCGGCCCAGCCAATTCCGCCCAGGGCCGGTGCAGGGAGCCCCTGCGGGAGGGCACCTGTGACCGCCAAACGCTCTTCGAGTCCCAGCACGGCCACGGCGAGGCAGGACACAACCACCGCAATGAGCACGCCCGGAACCTTCCATTTCAGCCGGCGGGGAACCCAGATGAGCGCCAGCGAGACCAAGCCGAGCAGGAGTGCCGTCAAATTGGTCTCGCCGGCAAGCACCTTCGGCGCGGCGGCGATGAGTTTTTCCCAGGGTGTACCGCCTTCCACGGAGATTCCCAGGAGGGTGGGAAGCTGGGACACGGCCACCAGCAAGGCGATGCCGTTGAGATAGCCGAGCCGGATGGGCTTCGACAGCAGTCCAGTGACGATTCCCAACCTCAGCACTGAGCCGAGCAGCAGGATGCCGCCAATCAGTATGGCGAGGAGACCGGCCAGAGCCACGGATTTCTGCTCGTTATCCGCGGCCAAGGGAATCAAGGCTGCCACGATCATCGGAGCGAGCGCGGAATCCGGGCCCAGCACCAGCACACGCGATGGCCCGACTGCCGCGTAGACAAG
Organism: Arthrobacter sp. I3; assembly: GCF_000520575.1. Classification (NCBI taxonomy): domain Bacteria; kingdom Bacillati; phylum Actinomycetota; class Actinomycetes; order Micrococcales; family Micrococcaceae; genus Arthrobacter; species Arthrobacter sp. I3. The sequence continues at coordinate 122,857 of NZ_KI914938.1, read as the reverse complement.
CAGGGGCACTACCGTCGCGTACAGGCCGGTCACCGGTGGAAGGCCGGCGGCCTGGGCGTACGCCATGCCAGCGGGGACCAAGATCGCGAAGAGCGCGGCGCCGGCCACCAAGTCGTGGCGCAGCCACTCGATCCTGTAGCCACGCAGGGCCGGCGGGACCGCCCAGAATGCAGTCCTTCCGGATCGGCGCATCTTCTGATCATGTCCCATCACGCCCCTGCTCGCCATTCCATCATCGGGCGACCCCAGCCTTGCGCAGATAACTGTGAGCTGCCGGTTTGACTCTGGTGAATACTGACCCGGATGGGCCGCCAATCAGCTCGATCGCATGGCTGCGATTCACAGGCTAATCGGGCCGATCCGGGTGTCAGTCTTTTTTCAGTTTCTCGGCGAGCATCACGAGGATTCCGCTGGGACCTCGGAGGTAGGTGAGTTTGTAGACGTCACCGTAGGTCGCCACACCGCGTAGCGGACGGCATCCGTGCTTCGCAGCTACCTCAAGAGCCTCGTCGATGTCGTCAACCGAGAAGGCCACGCGGTGCATGCCGATGTCGTTGGGACGGGTTGGGTTCGACTCGATCGCTTGAGGGTGGATGTACTCGAAGAGCTCAAGTCGACCATGACCGTCCGGGGTCTGGAGCATCGCAATCTTGGCGTGGTTGCCATCAAGTCCGACGGCAGTGTCGGTCCACTCGCCGCTGACGGTATCACGGCCGACGACGGTGAGACCGAGGTCGGTGAAAAAGGCGATTGTTGCTTCGAGGTCACGAACCGCAATACCGACGTTTTCAAGTTTGATGGCCATGCGTTGAAGCTACCAAGACGGACCGAATAGCTCCAGTGCCGGGCCGGGACTATATGGATGGTCGAATGCTTTGAGCCCGCTGCGCCGGTTGCCCGCGATCTCGGAATGTCGCAGGCAACGTCGAATCCATACCCGTGACTTATGGCTCTGGTCGACTGATGTCTGCCTGAGGAGCATCACAAGCATTAGGACTGTGCCTGGCTGGGGGCATTCTCCTGCCCTGACTGCACTCCCGACCTGCAAGAAGGACCCTCATGCCGATGGTCTGGATCCGCGCAAAATCCCGCCGGCTCACGGCCGCAATCCTCGCCGTCGTGCTTACGGCCGCCCTCGGCGGCTGCGTCCCCGGGCCGAAACCGCCGGCGCCGGTGTCGCCCGATTCCGGCTACCGGGCCGTGCTCGAACAGTTCGGCAGGAGATTGCTCGACGACGGCGCCCCGGCCGTCCTCATCCAGGTCCGCGTCGGCGGGGACGAGTGGTCCGCGGCCTACGGGGTCCGAAACCTGAACAGCCCGTCCCGGGCCGAGATAACGGACCCGGTGCACATCGGCGGCGTCACCAAGTCCATGGTGGCCGTCTGCGTGCTCAAACTGGCCGAGGAGGGCCGGCTGGAACTGGATGCGCCGGTCAGCACCTACCTGCCGGAGTTCAACAAGGTGATGCACCCGCCGGGACCGGTCACCGTCCGCCAGCTGCTGCAGCACCGCTCCGGCATGCCGTCGGTGGACGGGCCGTTGTTCGATCCGGCCACGGTGCGCGAAGCCCTGACCACCAAGGTGAGCCTGGCGGATCTGCTGGCCATGGCGGGGCGGATCTCCTGGCAGGCGAAGCTGGCCCAGGGATTTGAATACTCCAACTCGAACTACATTGCCCTGGCGCTGATCGTCGAGCGCCTCAGCGGCCGGCGGATCGGCGAGGTGATCAGCACCGACATCATCGAGCCGCTGGGCTTGAGCGAGACCTTGATGACGGCGGCCGGGCCGGCGCCGTCGTCCATGGTCCACGGCTACATCGCGCTGGACCGCAAACAACTGGACGTCACCTATCCGGCCGCCCAGATCGACAACGCCGCCGGCGGCATGGTGTCCTCCGTGGCGGACGTGAATACGTTCTACCGGGCGCTGCTGCAGAACAAGCTGCTCAAGCCGGCCACGATCACGCAAATGGAGAGCCCGCTCTACGCCAGGTACGGGCTCGGCGTGGTCCGCTGGAACGATTTGTGCACCAACGACTTCTACTACGGCCATCCCGGCGACGTGCCCGGCTACGGTACCATCACCATGACCAGCGCGGACGGAACCCGGCAGCTCACCATGGCCGTGGCCTACCCGCCGGAACCGCTCCCACGCGGGGACACCCACATTCTGCACCAGATGGAGTCCATCGCGGAGGACACCCTCAACGCCACGTGCATGACCGGGCCGACCGGGCCGCTCAACAATGCCGCAGGCAGTCCGGGCACTGCGACAATGGGCAGATGACAGCAATCATCCTCGTCTGGGACCCCGACGAATGGAACGATTGGACCTACCCGGCTGTGCTGGAAGAGGTCGCCGAAACAGGCCGGCACCTGGCCAGCTGGGACGTCGGGACGTCTCTCGACAGCGACGCCGGAAACGCCGCCGGCACGGACGCGTGGCTGGTGCTCCAGGGCCGCCACGGACGCGGCCTGATCGGCCACGGCATCATCGTCTCAGAACGGCCGGCTCCCCGCGCCCAGGCACCGGACTCCGCGAGCGCCGCACAGGCCGGCGCACAGCCCGGCGCACAGTCCCCATCCCCGCTCTACCTCCAGGTGGACTTCGACGCCCTCCTGCCCGCCGGCGACCAGATCCCGGCCGGGGTCCTCGCCGAGGCCGTGCCCGGCATCGACTGGGAAGCAGTTCATGGTCCCGCGCTGGCCGTCGACCCCGCCGTCGAACCCCTGCTCCGCGGCCTCTGGGGTGAGTTTGGCCCGGTGCCGGCTGACCCCACCCAGCCCGTGCCCGGCACCGTCCCGGCGGCGGCGGTCACCCGGGTCGAAGTAAACAAGTACGAACACAGTCCGGACGCCCGGCGGGTCTGCGTCGCCCACCACGGGACCAGCTGCGCCGCGTGCGGATTCTCGTTTGAAATCGCCTACGGCGAGATCGGCAAGGACTTCATCCCGGTCCACCACCTGGTCCCGGCATCACAGCTGGGCAGCGCGTATGAACTGGACCCCATCACAGACCTCGTCCCGCTCTGCGCCAACTGCCACGCCATGGCGCACCACGGGGTACGGACCCCGCGCAGCGTCGCGGAGCTGCGCCGGATCATGGCCGCCGCCGGGTTCCTGACCGGACAGTCCGTGACCCCGGAGCAGCTCCAGGCCCAGCAGGACGCCCGGCGGATCCTGGAACAGCACTAACAGCCCTAACAGCCGCGACAGCAGTAGCCGGCTCAGGCGGACCACACCTCGCGGAACTTGCCGCTGCGGTCCGGCCGGGGCGGCTCATCGCTAAACCGGACGTCGACGCCGGCGGCGCCCTGGGCCGCGAAGAACACACCCAGGCGCTCCCCCACCGCCGTCCGCACGGGCGCCGTCGCGGCCTCCGGCCAGAGCTCGAGCCGCACGGTGAGCGAGCGCGGCCCGGTGCGGATCGCCTGGAACCGGCGGACCCCGGCGGTCTCCTCGATCACCGTGCCCAGCGCCAACGGCAGCACGGTGACCACTTTGCCGGCCGGCACTGCACCGTCCGACCTTGCCCCTTCCAACTTTGTCCCTTCCAACATGGCCCCGCCCAACGTTGCCCTGTCGGCGGCAGCGAAGCTCAGCACGTCGCCGCTGCGGCCCTCGACCCGCAGTGTGGGGAACGGGCTGCCACAGGCGCATGGGCCGGCAGCCAGCTGCACCCGGTCGCCCAGGTTGTACCGGATGAGCGGCTGGACCCGGTTGGCCAGGTTGGTGACCAGCACCGTGTGGGAGAGTTCGCCGGGCGGGACGGGCCGGAAGGCGTCGTCCACCGGCTCCACGATGTTCCAGTCCGCGTTGACGTGCAGCAGCCCCTGCCGGCAGCGGCTGGTCAGGGCGAGCGCCTCGGAGGCAAGGTATCGCTCAGTAACCCGGCAGCCGAGGGCCGCCTCGATCTCGGCCGCGGCGTGGGCTGCCAGGCTCTCCCCGGACGCGACCGCCAGGAGCGGATGAATCCGTAGCCGTCCCGCCTTCTGTTCGGCGGCCAGTTGCACCATGGCGCTCGGATACCCGTAAAGCACAGTCGGCTGGAAGTCGTTGAGGTCCGCCACGAGGTCCGGGAGCGGCCGGAGCACGGAGAATACGCGCACCCGGCGGGCGATGCGGGGGCTGCGCCGCCGCGCGGATTCGGTCAGCACGACGCCGGCAAAGTGGTCCCCGTCCGCGATCAGCGCCGCGGCCCGCAGCCCCCGGTGCAGGAAAGCCCGCGCCCCCTTGGCCGCCATCAGGGTCCGCCGTTCGCGGATCGGGCCCAGGAGACTGGCCACCAACTGCGAGGTCGGGTCATGGACCAGGACCGCGGGTTCACCGGTGGACCCCGACGTCGTCACCACGAGGTACTGTCCGCGGTAGAGGCCGCCGATCCGCGACGGGTCATCGAGCAAGTCTTGCTTCAGCCCGGCGAGCGTGATGTGGGGATCGGTCACCCAGTCATCGAAGTTCTCCATGAGCTCGCGTTTGCCCACCGGAGGCAGCTCCCCTAAATACCTGCCCAGGTCCTGGACCCGGTCCGTGCCGGTGTCCGAGACCCTGTCCGCGACCATGTCCGGGACGTCCCGGTACAGCCTGCGGTAGAAGGGCGAGGAGGACCGTGCGCACTCAACCAGCGCGGCGAGCCGGTCGCGCTGCCGGCGGTCGATCTCATCCTGGCTTGCCCGACCGGCCCGCCAGATGTCCCACGCGATCCCGGCCGTCCGTGTCATCCCGAGGGGAGAGCCACGCATCACCCATCACCCCTTCGCGGGTCCGGCGCGCCTGGCATCCGCCGTTCCACCACCGCCCACCCTGCAGGCTCGTCCACGCCCGCACCCTCTCCCACGCTGGCACGGCGGCGAAGGCTCCCAACAGGGGCTTTAGGCACCGGCTCGCCTGCCTAAATGCCCAAATGCTGGACTTCCCGGCGGGGAGCACCACAGACTGTGTACAACAGCTGGCTGGGCGGCGTGGGAATTCCTGCCTCCAGGCCGGCCGGGGACTACCAGCAGCATCGTTTGGGGCTTTGCTTAATATCTTTTCCACCGCCGTGAAAGGACCTGGTTATGCCGGACTTGTCATTTTTGTATCCGCTCATTTCGATCATCCTGGGGGCGGTCGCCGTCGTCGGCGTCATTTGGGTGGCAACAAAACTGATGTGGAAGGTGGCGGAACCGAACGAGGCCCTCATTATCTCCGGCCTGACGCGCGGCACGCTGGAAACCCGTGAAGGGATGGACTTCAAGATCGTCACGGGCAAGGGGGCCCTGGTGCTGCCGGGCCTGCAGACGGTGCGGCCGCTGTCCCTGACGCTGAACGAAACCGAACTCAAGGTCTCCTGCGTCACCTCCCAGGGCATCCAGGTGATTGTCGACGGCGTGGTCATCTACAAAATCGGCGATGCCCCGCCGTTCATTGCCAACGCCGCGCGGCGGTTCCTGGGCCAGCAGCCCAAGATGGAAAGCCAGGTGTACAACGTCTTCGAAGGCCACCTGCGCTCGATCATCGGCAGCATGACGGTCGAGGAAATCATCCGCGAGCGCGACAAGCTGGCCTCCCAGGTCCGCAGCGCCAGCGGCGTCGAAATGGAGAAGCTGGGGCTCGTGGTCGATTCCCTGCAGATCAAGGACCTGCAGGATCCCACAGGCTACATCCAGAACATCGCCAAACCGCACATCGCCATGGTCAAGATGGAGGCCCGCATCGCAGAGGCCACCCGGAACCGCGAGGCGGCGGAAAAGGAAGCGGAGGCCGAGGCCTTGATTGCCGACGCCCGGAGCCTGTCCGCGATCCGGCAGTCCGAGGCGCAGGCCAATGCCGAGCGCGCCAAGGCGAACGCGGCCCAGGCCGGGCCGCTGGCCGACGCGACGGCCCGCCAGCAGGTGGTGGTCCAGGAAACCGAGGTGGCAAAGCTCGAGGCCGACCGGGAGGAACAGAAACTGCAGACCACCGTTCGCAAGCCCGCCGACGCCAGGGCGTACGCCAAGCGCACCGACGCGGAAGGCCAGAAATCCGCGGACATCAGCGCGGCCGAGGCGCTGGCCCGGCGCACCGAGCTCGAGGCCCAGGCCAACGCCCGGCGGACCGAAGTGCAGGCGCAGGCGAACGCGACGGCGGCAGCATCAGCGGCAGGGGCCACCAAGGTCACCGGCGAAGCCGAGGCCGCCGCCACGAAGGCCCGCGGCGATGCCGCCGCCTCCGCCATCAAGGCCAAGGCACTGGCCGAGGCAGAGGGCATCAAGGCCCGCGCCGAAGCACTGGGCACCAACCAGGACGCCGTCATCTCCCAGCAGCTCGCCGAGAACATGCCGGCGATCGTGGCGGCGGCGGCCGAACCGTTCGCGCACGTCGGCCAGATGACCGTCCTCAACGGCGGCGAAGGGGTCAACCGGATGATCGGCGGTATTTTGGCACAGGTGGGCGACTACCTCCCGGCGCTCTCCACCGCCCTCAAAAACACCCGGGATGGCGGGAAACGGCCCGCGAAGGCGCCTGAGGCGTAGGGGCGGGAATGCGCGCGGGGAACCGGAGGATCTGATGTACTGGGATGCTGATGTGCTGGGGTTCTGATGCATAAGGATGTTGACCGGAGCCTGACCGGAAAGATCGGCCGCGTCACCGGACGGATCGGTCCGGGCACCATCGGCGAGGTCATGCTGCCGGTCCGCGGCGGAACCAGTGCGTTCCACGCGCACCCGTTCGACAAGACCAGCGTTTTCGCCGTGGGCGAGCAGGTCCTGGTCATCTATTTTGAGCCGCCGCAGACGGTGTTTGTGGACGAACTTCCGGATGTCCTCAAGGCCGATTGACCCTCTGGACGGTAGGAGGCGACGGGCGTATTCTGAAGTTCCGTAGCCTCTGGAGGTATTTCTGATGGAAGGCAACAAGCGTGCGCGTTGCGGTCCGGTTTCCGGCATCCGTGCCCGCTTCCCGGTCGGCAACTGGCCCGACCCGCTGTAGCTCGACTTTCGTCATGCCGTCCGGCACCGCTGCTTGGTGGGGTTTGCGCCGTGGACGCATGGCCGCGCTGGACTGCGCCCACGTGGGGGCGCCCGACTAGTTCCCGGCAACCGCCCGCCTTTCTGCGCGCCCTGTGGCGTTCCCTCCTGAGTTCGCCCGCCTGGTTCCCTCCTGAGTTCGCCCGCCTGTTCACCCACTCTTCCCCTCCCGGCCACGCCTGCTCCCCCGCGCCGCAAACCGCCGCCCGCACCGTGGAGGGGTGAGGATCGCAATCGTCGCCGAATCATTCCTGCCGCTCATGAACGGGGTCACCCACTCCATCCTGCGCGTGCTGGAGCATCTGCAGGAGCGCGGGGACGAGGTGCTGGTGATCGCGCCGTCCACGCAGGACACGGATGTACCGGACGAGGTCTGTGGCGCCCACGTCCTCCGGCTCCCCTCGGTCCCGCTGGCCGGCTACGCGAATCTGCGGGTGGCGATGGGCGGTGTGTATCGGGTCAAGCGAATCCTTGCCGACTACGCGCCCGACGTCGTGCACCTCGCGTCCCCGTTCGTGCTCGGCTGGCGGGCAGCGCAGGCCGCCCACCAGCTCGGCATCCCCACGGTCGCCATCTACCAGACCGAGGTCCCCGGCTATGCGGGCCGCTACGGCGTCCCCTTCCTGGAGAACTGGGCCTGGAGCCGGGTGGACCAGATCCACCTGCTGGCCTCGCGCACCCTGGTCCCTTCCACGTTCGCGCTCAACCAGCTCCGCGGCCGCGGCATTCCGCGCGTGGACATGTGGCGGCGCGGCGTGGACACGCAGCGGTTCAACCCAGCGAAGCGCGACGCCGGCTGGCGGGCTTCCGTGGCGCCCGGCGGCGAGCGCCTCATCGGCTACGTGGGCCGGCTGGCGGCGGAGAAGCAGGTGGAGGATCTGGCGGTGCTGGCGGATGTTCCCGGGACGCGGCTGGTGATCGTCGGTGACGGGCCCCAGCGGGCCGCCCTGGAGGCTGCGCTGCCGCAGGCGGTCTTCACCGGTTTCCTCGGCGGCGACCACCTCGCCCGGGCGGTGGCGTCCTTTGATCTCTTCGTCCATCCCGGCGAGTTCGAGACATTTTGCCAGACCATCCAGGAGGCCATGGCGTCCGGGGTGCCGGTGGTGGCCACGGGCCGCGGCGGCCCGCTGGACCTCGTGGAGAACTCGCGGACCGGCTGGCTGTACGAGCCCGGCGACCTCGCCGGGTTCCGTGCCCGGGTGATGGACCTGATGGGCGACGACGCCAAGCGCCGAGCGTTCGCCGCGGCCGCGCACGCCTCGGTCCAGGGCCGGACGTGGTCCGTGCTCGGCGCCGAACTCGTTCGCCACTACAAGGCCGTGATCGGCGAGTCCCAGGTGGGCCGCTCCCCCCGCGTTGCCCTATCGCTTAGGGCTGCCAAACCGGGGTTTTAAGCAACCTAGGTGATAGCGCAACGGGGCGGTTGGTTCTCCGCCACGGGCTCGGATCCGGCCCCGCCCACGTGTTGACACCCTCTTGACACCCAAGGGAGGCTTCCGGCGCCTATGATTTCCCGATGGGAGGGTTCTAAATGTCTCGTTGGTGGTCTCAGGTTCGCACGGCGGTAGCCGGGTGACGGCGTCGTCGTACCCGGAGGAAGCCCCCGGCACAGTCCCAACGACAGTCCCCCAGGAAGTATCCGCCGCGGTCCCGGGCTACGGGGACCTGGTGGAATCCAGCCCCGATGCGCTGCTGGTGGTGGCCGAGGACGGGACCATCAGGATGGTCAACACCGCCGCGGAGCGCATGTTCGGGTACGCCCGCGGGGAACTCGTGGGCTCGGACCACCGCATGCTCCTGGCCGAGGGGTTCCGGAACGGCCTCGAGCGGCTGTTCTTCAACCTCCGCCGCGGCGCCCACCCCGACGGCGACGCCGCTGCCGCCGGAACTGACACTGACACTGCCCCCGTGGAGGCTTACGGGGTGCGGCGGGACGGTACGGAGTTCCAGGCCGAGGTGGCCGGATCTATTTTCTTCACCGGTACAGGCGCCCGGGACGGGTCTGGTAAAGGAACCGCGAGCATGATCGCCGCGGTCCGGGACACCTCGCACCGGCCGGAGAACGATGACAGCCTCCGCGAGGCCATGTCGCTGCTGAGCGCGACGCTCGAATCCACCGCCGACGGCATCCTCGTGGTCAGCAGCGACGGCGAGATCGCCGGCGTCAACAATCAGTTCGTCACCATGTGGGGCATCCCTCGGGAGATGCTGGCCACCGGGGAGGACGAGGCGGTCATGGCCTACGTCCTGGACCAGTTGCGGGATCCGGCCCAGTTCGTCGAGAAGGTCGAGGCCCTCTACGCCGATCCCGCGGCGGAAAGCCACGACATCCTGGAATTCCGCGACGGCCGGACCTTTGAACGCTATTCCCGCCCGCAGAAAGTCGCGGACCAGGTGGTCGGACGGGTGTGGAGCTTCCGGGATGTGACCGCGGCCAAGGTGGCCCAGGACCGGATCACCCGTGCCATGGCAGACCTCGCCGCACAGTCCGCACAGCTGAAAGCGCTGGCCTTCCGGGACGGATTGACCGGGCTGTCCAACCGCCAGCTGTTCAACGACCGCCTCGCCAGCGCCCTGGCGGACCAGCACGGCGGCGCCGTCGACGTCCTGCTCCTGGACCTGGACGACTTCAAGGAAGTCAACGACATCCTTGGCCACCACGCCGGGGACCAGATGCTCATTGAGGTCGGCCGGCGGCTGCGCGCGTGCGTGCGCCCGAGCGACATCGTGGCCCGGCTGGGCGGCGACGAGTTCGTGGTGCTCCTGCTCGACTCGCTGGAGCCCGAGGCGGTCGCAGCCCGGATCGTCGACTCGCTGCGCGTCCCGGTGTGGATCGACGGCACCATGCTGCGGCCCAGCCTCAGCCTGGGGCTCGCCTCGATCGGCGAGGCCGCCGTGGACGCCTCCGAGCTCCTGCGCCGTGCCGACGTCGCAATGTACGCCGCGAAGACCGCCGGGAAGAACCGGTACATGCGCTTCAAGCCGGAAATGATGAAGGCCCTCGTGGACCGCAACGACCTCGAGGCCGGCCTGCGGCGCGCCGTGGACAGCGGACAGATCGCCGTCCACTACCAGCCGATCGTCTCCGCCGGCAGCGGGACCGTGACAAAGGTCGAGGCTCTGGCCCGCTGGGTGCGCGACGGCGCGCTCGTCCCGCCCAAGCATTTCATTCCGGCGGCGGAACGCAGCGGCCTCATTGTCGAGATCGGCACCGAAGTGTTGCTGCGCGGCTGCACGGAGCTCAAACCCTGGCTGGACGAGGACTCCACCCGGTCCCTGGCCGTGAACGTCTCCGGTGTCCAGCTGCAGCACGGGGACTTCGCCGAGCTGGTCATGGCCGTCACGGAATCCTGTGGCGTGGACCCGCGCCAGCTGATCCTGGAGGTCACGGAGAGCGTCTTCTTCGAAGACGACTGCCACGTCATCCAGCAGCTCATGACCCTGCGCGCGGCCGGCGCCCACGTGGCGCTGGACGACTTCGGCACCGGCTTCTCCTCCCTGGGACGCCTGCAGGGCCTGCCCGTGGACACACTGAAGATCGACCAGTCGTTTGTGTCCATGATCAACAACGGCACCGAGCAGCTGCCCATCCTGAACGCCATGATCGGGATGGCCCACGGACTGGGACTGACCGTCACCGCGGAGGGCGTGGAAACGGCCGCCCAGGCCCGCTACCTAATGAGTCTGCACTGCGATTCCCTGCAGGGTTTCCTGTTTTCGGGCCCCCAGCCGGAGGCCACGCTCCAGCCCGCGCTGGACCGGGCTGCCCTGGCCATCGCCGCGCTGCGGGGCGATCGGGTGCCCGGCAACCGGTGACCCGCAAAGTTCCGTGGCCGATGTGCTGGACACGGGACCGGTGGACCCTATGATTCAGTGAAACGCATTGCTCCGGGCACCTCGGCCGGGAACATCATCGCTCTATGAACTTCCGTCGCTTGGGGGCCGGTATCGTCGTGGGAACTGGATTTGGTGAAGACCTGCTGGAACAGGGTCCTGATGCGTTTCTGCTGCTGACCGCGGACGGGACCATCGCCTTCGTGAATTCGGCCGCGGAACGGCTGTTCGGCTACCCCCGCGAGGAACTCCTCGGCGTTCAGCACACCATCCTGCTCTCGGAGGAAGCCCACAGCGGCTTCCTGCGGGTCTTCGGCCGGCTGGGACGCAAAAGCCCGGCCGGAAGCCGTCCGTTCGCGGCCGCCGGACTGCACCGCGACGGTTCGGACCTCGCCTTGGAGATCACGTGCTCGCTGGTGAGTGTCGACGGCGGCACGGCCATGGCGGTCGCCGTCCGCGACGCCGAGCACCGCAACGACCCCGATTCCGGCCGGCGGCTGGCCCTCTCCCTCGTGGACGCCACGCTGGAATCGACGTCGGACGGTATCGTCGTGCTCTCCAGCGAAGGCCAAATCACCGGGATCAACGACCAGTTTCTGTTGCTGTGGGGTATGCCGCCGGAACTGATCGCGGCCGAGGACCCCGACGCGCTGGCGCGGTTCATCGCAGACCAGCTGGTGGATCCCGACTCCTTCCTGCAAAAGGTTGCAGCGCTCTACGCGGACAACCTGATGCAGAGCCACGACATCCTCGAGTTCGCCGACGGCCGCACAGTGGAGCTGTACTCGCGCCCGCAGAAGGTGGCGGACGCGATCGTGGGACGGATCTGGAACTTCCGGGACATCACCTCACGCCGGCGCGCCCAGGACCAGGCCCGCCGCGCCATGGACGAACTGGCCGAGCAGGCCGGCAAGCTCAAGGAACTCGCGTTTCAGGACCCGCTCACCGGGCTGGCCAACCGGATGCTCTTCAACGAACGGGCCGCCGCGGCGCTGCTGACCCCGGAACCGGTGCACGTGCTGCTCCTGGACCTGGACGACTTCAAGGAAGTCAACGACGTCCTCGGCCACCATGCCGGGGACGAGATGCTGGTCGAAATTTCCCGCCGGCTCCAGAACTGCGTGGGTCCGCACGGCACCGTCGCCCGGCTGGGCGGGGACGAGTTCGTGGTCCTGCTGGTCGGCTGCCGGGACGCCGACGGCGTGGCCCAGCGTGTGGTCAGCACCCTGAACGCCCCGGTCTCCATCGAGGGAACCCTCATGCGGCCCGGCCTGAGCCTGGGCGTGGCGTCGCGCGACGCGGGCACCGAGACGTCGTCGGAACTGCTCCGGCAGGCGGACTTGGCCATGTACGCGGCCAAGGAGGCCGGGAAGAACTGCTATGTGCACTTCCGGCCCGAGATGCTGGCCGCGCTGCTGGAGCGCACCCAGCTCACGGCCGGGCTGCGGCGGGCGGTGGAGCTGGGGCAAATCACGGTCCATTACCAGCCCGTCATCTCCAGCGACCGGCTCGAGGTGGTGCAGTTCGAGGCCCTGGCCCGCTGGGAATGGGACGGCGAACTGATCCCGCCGGACGAATTCATCGAGACCGCCGAACGCAGCGGCCTGATCCGCGAAATCGGTGCCGAGGTGCTCAGACGCAGCTGCACCGAGCTCGCCGAGTGGCTCGCGGAGGACCCGTTCCGAAGCCTGGCCGTCAACGTCTCCGGCGTGCAGCTGCAGCACCGGGACTTCGCCGAGCGCGTCCTGGACATTGCGGCGTGGAGCGGCGTGGACCCGTGCCAGCTGGTCCTGGAGGTGACCGAGAGCGTGTTCTTCGACGCCCATTCCCACGTGATCGGCCAGCTCGAGACCCTGCGCGAGGCCGGCATCCGGGTTGCCCTGGACGACTTCGGGACCGGCTATTCCTCGCTGGGCCGCCTGCAGGACCTGCCGGTGGATGTGGTGAAGATCGACAAGTCCTTTGTGTCCATGCTGCAGACCGGCGTCGAAAAGCTGCCCATCCTCACCTCCATGATCCACATGGCCCGAAGCCTGGGGCTGAAGGTCACGGCCGAGGGCATCGAGACACCGGCCCAGGCACGCTACCTCATGGACCACGGCTGCGATGCCCTGCAGGGCTTCCTCTTCTCCCGCCCGGAACCCGGGGCGGCCAGGCACAACGCCATCCGGAACTCCGCGGCGGCCATCGCCGACCTCGAGGGCGTGCCGCTGCCCGGGTAGCAGGGCTGGTACCGGCGCAGCCGGCGCGTTCGACACATTTGGTGGCGGCATGATGGCCATCACGTCCGGGGAGCCCGCACCGCATATGATTCAGTCAGCGCAGTGCGCCCTGCTTTCCGCAAGGTGCCCGCTATCCGTATTCTTCGCCGGGGGGCTGTTAGACATCGTGGAAGCTGGTTTCGCACAACAACTGCTGGAGTACAGCCCGGACGCACTTTTGCTAGTCGCCCAGGACGGAGCCATTTCCTTCCTCAACGCGGCCGCGGAACGGCTCTTCGGCTACCCCCGGGCGCAACTGCTCGGCGCGGACCACAGCATGCTCCTGGCCGAGGCCTCGCGGGAGGAATTCCACGGCGTCCTGGCCGGGCTGGCCAAGGCCGCAAGCCCCGGCTCCCCGTCCGCCGGCTCCCCGTTCGCAGGCTTCCCGTTCGCGGGCTCGGGCCGCCGCGCCGACGGCACGGAACTCCCGGTCGAGATCACGTGCTCGCTGGTCCCCGCCGCGGCCGGAGCGGCCGACGCCGGGACGTCCGTGGCCCTCTCGATCCGCGGCGCCGCAGGCCGGAGCCCGGGCGCCGGCAGCGCTGGGCGCACCCTCAGCGGCGACTTTGCCCGCCGTCGTACTTCGGGTGCGGCGGGAGCTTCCCTTTCCGGAGGTCCGGCGGCTGCCGCTCCTGCGGCGTTTGCCGAGCACGACGACGAACTCAAGGCGGGCTCGCTCCGCGACCCCTTGACGGCGCTGCCCAACGGCCCCCTCTTCAACGAGCGGCTCGCCGCGGCCCTGCGCCGCCCGGATCCGGTGGACATCCTGCTGCTGAACCTCGATGACTTCAAGCACCTCAATGACGTGCTGGGACGCTCCGCGGCCGATGAACTGCTGGTGGAGGTGGCATCCAGGCTGCGCAACTGCGTCCGCCCGCATGACACGGTGGCCCGGCTCGGCGGCGACGAGTTCGCGGTGCTGCTCACCGAATGCCTCAACGCGGACGCGGTGGCCAAACGGATCGCCGAGTCCCTCTACGCCCCCCTGCGCGTGGGCGGCTCCATGGTCCGGCCCGGCGTCAGCATGGGCCTGGCGTCGAAGTCGGGGCAGACGCTGGACGGCGCGGAACTGCTGCGGCAGGCCTTCCCTTTCCGGAGGTCCGGCGGCTGCCGCTCCTGCGGCGTTTGCCGAGCACGACGACGAACTCAAGGCGGGCTCGCTCCGCGACCCCTTGACGGCGCTGCCCAACGGCCCCCTCTTCAACGAGCGGCTCGCCGCGGCCCTGCGCCGCCCGGATCCGGTGGACATCCTGCTGCTGAACCTCGATGACTTCAAGCACCTCAATGACGTGCTGGGACGCTCCGCGGCCGATGAACTGCTGGTGGAGGTGGCATCCAGGCTGCGCAACTGCGTCCGCCCGCATGACACGGTGGCCCGGCTCGGCGGCGACGAGTTCGCGGTGCTGCTCACCGAATGCCTCAACGCGGACGCGGTGGCCAAACGGATCGCCGAGTCCCTCTACGCCCCCCTGCGCGTGGGCGGCTCCATGGTCCGGCCCGGCGTCAGCATGGGCCTGGCGTCGAAGTCGGGGCAGACGCTGGACGGCGCGGAACTGCTGCGGCAGGCCGACGC